>JAURVS010000075.1 GCA_030655355.1 Sphingopyxis sp. | reverse complement strand
TGGCAACGCATCACGAATACCCCGCGCTTCCTCAGCCTGTCGTCCGAGATCGAGACCTATGCTGGCGGCGCACATGGGATGCAGAGCTTCGACACGCTGATATGGGACCGCACCCGCCGCAAACAGCTCAAGCCGCTCGACCTGTTTGACAGCGGCGAGGCGTTCGACGCCGCCATCCGCGATCCGTTTTGCGCTGGGATCAAGCGGGCGAAAGCGGCCAAGGGGATCATTGCAGTGGGGGAACCTGACAGTTCCTTCGCTAAATGTCCGCCGGCATCGGCACAGACCGTCTGGCTCGGATCGTCCGACGGGCGTTTTCTTGACCGCATGACGATCGCCATCGCGCCCTATGAAGTCGGCCCCTATGCCGAAGGTTCGTACAATATCAACGTGCCGGTCACCGGCGCGCTCGTCAAAGCCGTGAAAGACGAATTCGCGCGTGACTTTCTCCCGATCAGTTGAAGGACAGCATCATGACGAAGCAGCCCAAAGCAGGAAAGGTCGGTGAAAGCGCGAAGGAGAAGAAAGGCAAGCACGCGGCTGCCGCGAAGCTGCGCCGTTCGGTCGGTTCGAGCGGAACGATCGCCAAGCCGCCATCCGATCGCGAGAGCGACCTCGATCGCGCGCCAAAGTGGGAACCGCGCTATCCGGGTTCGGGCCGGCTTGATGGCAAGGTGGCGATCGTTACCGGCGGCGACAGCGGGATTGGCCGCGCAGTTTGCGCGCTGTTTGCCCGCGAAGGCGCCGACATCGCGATCGTCTACCTCGATAACAAGGCGGACGCTGCCGAAACGGCCGCGATAGTGGAAGCCGAGGGCAGCCGCGCGGTCGCGATCAAGGCTGACGTTGGAAAGGCAAAGGCGGGCGAGAAGATCGTCAACGAGACGATGGCCACGCTTGGCCGCCTCGACATTCTCGTCAACAATGCTGGAGAACAACATCCCGCGGAGGACATCCGTGATATCAGCGCGCAACAGCTTGAACGCACTTTTGCGACGAACATCTTCGGCATGTTCTATCTGGTGCAGGCCGCACTTCCACACCTAAAAAAGGGTGCGGCGATTATCAATTGCACCAGCGTCACTATGTATCAGGGGGCGAAGGGCCTTCTCGACTATAGCGCGACCAAGGGCGCGATCACCGCCTTTACCCGATCGCTCAGCGAGAATCTCGTCGGCAAGGGCATCCGGGTGAACGGCGTTGCACCCGGCCCGATCTGGACTCCGCTCAATCCACGCGGTGGTGCACCCGCCAACAAGGTCGCGACGTTCGGTGAAAGCACGCCGATGAAGCGACCGGGTGAACCCAATGAGGTCGCGCCGGCCTTTCTGTTTTTGGCGTGCGACGACAGCAGCTATATGTCGGGTCAGGTCCTGCATCCCAACGGCGGTACAATCGTTAACGGGTAGCGGGGCGGGCAAGGAGAAAGACCATGCCAGCGAAATCAAAGGCGCAGCAGAAGGCAGCGGGCGCGGCCCTCAGCGCGAAGCGGGGTGACACCCCAAAGTCGAAACTTAAGGGTGCGTCGAAACAGATGGTCGACAGCATGAGCGAGAAGCAGCTCGAAGATTTTGCCAAGGGCTCGACCAAGGGCAAGCCTGAGCACATCGACTAACTACTCCGCCGCTTCGAGTTCCGCCGGTGCTGTCGCCGCTCTTGCTTGCGCGTTGGAAAAGTTCAGCACGCCGTCGGTAATCGGCCCGGTGCGCATGTCGATGCGATCCTGCACATAATTCTGGCTGAGCCGCCAGGGTAGGGCGACCGTGCTTTTCGGCATGATGTGCAGCGAGCGCTGGATGTATCCCGACGAGAAGTCGAAGACATTTTCTTCCTCGAGGCTCGACGGATCTGCGAGGGCGGGGGTCGCGACCGTCGTCCCCGTGTCGCGCATATGGTTCAGCACGCGGCAGACATATTCGGACACGATGTCCGCGCGCAGCGTCCAGCTTGCGTTGAGGTAGCCGAAGACCGCCGAGAAGTTCGGCACGTCCGAGAACATGCATGCCTTGTAATAGAAATGCTCGTGCCAATCGATCAGATCGCCGTCGACGCGTACCGGAATCTTGCCTGCCACTGCCAGATTGAGGCCGGTCGCGGTGACGATGATGTCAGCGTCCAGATGCTTGCCGGATTTGAGCTGAATCCCGTCCGCGTCGAACCGCTCGATATGATCGGTGACGACCGACGCCTTGTCGGCCTTGATCGCTTCGAAGAAATCGCCGTCGGGAACAAGGCAGAGCCGCTGCTCCCACGGATTGTAGGGCGGGGTGAAGGCTTCGGCATCGTAGCGGTCGCCAAGGCTCTTTTTAATTTCCTTGGTCAGAAACTCGCGCACTTTTTCAGGTTTTTCGCGCGCCTTGCGGAAAACGATGTCCTGCATCTTCACATTTTTGAAGCGCGTAATCTTATAGGCGACCTTCTCGGGCAGGATCTTGCGCAGGAAGTTGGCCAGCCCGTCCTTGGCGGGGCGGATCGCAAACCAGGTCGGCGTGCGTTGCAGCATCGTGACATGCGCCGCCTTGTCAGCCATCGCGGGGACGATCGTCACTGCCGTGGCACCCGATCCGACGACGACGATCTTTTTGCCGGCATAGTCGAGGTCCTTCGGCCAGAATTGCGGATGCAGAATCTGACCCTTGAAATCGTCGCGGCCGGTGAAGTTGGCGTCGAACGGCGCGTCATAATCATAATATCCCGCACCGAGGTAGAGCCAGCGCGCAGTCGTCGTCGACGTGCCGCCTTGTTCCTCCTCCAGCGTCACTGTCCAGCGAGCGGTTGCGCTGTCCCAGTCGGCGCCGATGACTTTGCGGTCGAAACGAATGCGTTCGCGGATGTGGCGCTCGTCGACGATACGATTGAGATAGTCGAGGATAGCGGGACCGTCGGCGATCGTCTTTTCATGCTTCCACGGTTCGAACACGAACCCCAGCGTGTGCATGTCGCTGTCCGATCGGATGCCCGGATAGCGGAACAAATCCCATGTTCCGCCCAGATTGGCGCGCCGCTCGACAAGAGTGAAGCTGCGGTCGGGGGAATATTGCTGCAAATGCACCGCCATGCCGATGCCCGAAATCCCCGCGCCGACGATCAGCACATCCTGATCGACCGGCGCAGCTTTCGCGTCTGCGGGGCGTTCCAAGGTCGCCGAGCCTGCCATCATCCTGTCTCCCAACTATGTTTGGGTGCAGCTTACGCACAGCGTTTCATTTTGCAATCGAATTGACGTTTACGGAAAGCGCCGCAGCATATGAAGCATCCTTGTCGCTGTCACATTATTGTCA
>JAURVS010000072.1 GCA_030655355.1 Sphingopyxis sp. | reverse complement strand
ATGCATCAGCAGTCCGAATTCGGCTTCGCGGCGCATTGGGCATATAAGCAGGGCGGCACTGCTCCCGACGGACAAGCGGCGTGGATTCGCGATCTGATCGAAATCCTTGAACAGACGCATGACCCCGAAGAGTTCCTCGAGAACACGCGGATCGCGATGTATCAGGACCGCATCTTTGCCTTCACGCCAAAGGGCAGCCTGCACCAGCTGCCGAAAGGCGCGACCCCGGTCGATTTCGCTTATGCCGTCCACACCGGTCTCGGCGATCGCACCGTCGGCGCCAAGGTCAACGGCCGGCTCGTGCCGCTGCGCACGCAGCTTTCGAACGGCGACACCGTCGAGATATTGTCGTCGGACAAGCAGACGCCGCAGCCACCATGGCTCGGCTTTGCGGTGACCGGTAAGGCACGCGCGGCGATCCGCCGCCATGTCCGCTCAAAGGAAAAGGTCGAACTCTCGGCGCTGGGCCGCAAGATGTACGACGAGATCGTCGCGCGCCTTCCCAACAAGGTTGGCGACAAGGCGCGCGCTGCGGCGCTGACGCGGCTCAAGCTGGAGGACGACAGCCAGCTTTATGTCGCGATCGCCAAGCAAAGGCTGACCGACAATGCCGTGCTCGAGGCGCTCGTCCCCGGCATCACTGCCGAGATGAAGAGCAAGCCCGGCAAGCTGGTGCAGGGCGCCGCGGTTTCGATCGCCGGGTTGACGCCCGGCGTCGCCTATCAGCTCGCCGACTGCTGCCATCCCGTTCCCGGCGACCGCATCGTCGGCCTGTCGCGCCCCGGCGAGGGGATCGAGGTGCATGTCATCGACTGCCCGAAGCTTGCCGACGGCATCGACGCCGACTGGATCGATCTGCGCTGGCAGGAAGATAGCGAGGGCGGCAACGCCCGGCTGTGCATCGTGATCCGCAACGAGCCCGGCACGCTTGCGGAAATGTCGGGCATTCTCGCCGCCAATTCGGCGAACATCACCAATTTGCGGCTGTCGAACCGCGAGGGCGGTTTTCACACCTATGACGTCGTCGTCGAGGTTCGCGATGTGCAGCATATGATGCGCATCCTCTCGGCCCTGCGCGCATCGGACACGGTAGTGCAGGCGGAGCGGCTTTAAGGCCCAGCCTCAAACCGGTTCGTGTCGAGCGACGTCGAGACACCCATCGGCGGTGCACGACCTCACGGCATCTCGACTTCGCTCGATGCGAACGGAGAGGTGGTTTCTAATTCGTATAAAGCAAAGGTGGGCGCCACGCAGTGTCGTCGACCTCGTCGCGAACCTTGTAAACGATCCCGCGGCTGTTGAGGAACAGCTTCTCCATTTCGGGCCGCGTGAAGGGGCGTGAACCCAATCGACCAAACACCGCCATCTGCCCGCCGGTCTCGTCAACCGCGCGGTCGCGGTCGAGGCCCTTTGACAGTGCGAGCGCCGGCGATGGCGTCTTCGCCCATGCGATCAGCTCGGGCGTCGGTTTCGGCGAGAAGCCGTAGAGGCCGGGATTGTCGGGGCTGGTAAGCTGCAGAACCTTGATGCCGTTCCGCCCGTCGGCGACATAGCCGAACAGCGACGCATTGGTCGACGCGACGATCACATCCTCGGCATCGGTCAGCGCGCCGCCAAAGGTCAGCCCTGGCCAGACGACTGGCGCCGCGGGCCGCGTCACATCGACGATGACGAGGCCGTCCTGCTTCGCCGCGACATACATATAGGTGCGCGCGAGATAGATTTTGCGCGCATTGGCCAAGCGCACGGTGCCTGCGGGCACCGCGACGGGCTGCGCCAGATTGGTGACGTCGAACAGCTTCACCCCCTCGGCGTCGGTGACCCAGAGATAACGGAACTGCACCGCACTCGCGCGCGCGTCGGTCAGCGGCAGCTGCGCGGTGACCTTCGGCTGGAGCGGCGTCGACAGATCAAGCGCGACAAGCCCGGCGTCGGTGGTGATATAGGCCATGCTGCCCGCGAGCGTCACATGCCGCGCCCCCGCCAGCACATTGCCCTCGTTCCAGGTCAGCGCGCGCTTGAACTTGTTGTTGCGGAATTCGGCGTCGGCGAGCGTGTCGATGTCGACCAGAACCAATCCTTCAACGCTGTCGGTGATGACGGCATAACGATAGATGTCGTGCATCACCTGTTCGTGATTTTCGGGGAAATTCTTCACGATATTGTCGTTGCGCGAGACGCTGATCGGCTGCGTCGTCGCAATCGCCATGCACGTCGCATTCTTCGTCTTCACATGCGTATTCTGGCCAAGCGGCGAAAAGGGCGCGCGGATGATGCGTTCGGAGAAGCCCTTGTTGCCGATCGACGCAATGTCATAGACGCGGAAGCCGCCCTTGCCTTCGGCCACGAACATATATTCGCCGCGCTGCTGGAGGCAGTTCACCCGGCCGTTCGTCCCCTGAACGATATTGGCGAACTCCTCGAGCGCGTGCGTTTCGCCCGACCCATTTTTGTCGAACGTCTTGCCGCGCACCCAATTTTTGAGCTCGCGTCCGTTCTGCTCGACGTGGAGCTTCCAATAATCGGGATAAGCATATTTCTGGAGATACGAGCCGATCACTGCCTGCGGCTCGTCCCATTCGGTGACGCGCGTCGCTTGGAAACCGCCCTCCATCCCCGACCAGACATTGAGCCCGACGAAATTGACGAAATTGGTGCCGAGCAAATTGAGCTGCGCCATGATCGCATTGTTGTCGTCGGCCGCCGACAAATGGCAGTCGGAACATTGCTTGGTTTCCGAACGCCGCACGGTGTGTGGGAAATGCGGCGCGAACGCTTGGCTGGAATAGCCCGCCGACGAAATTGGCGGCTGCTGCACATAGATGCGTTCGCGGTTGATGTTCGTCGATGACAGGATCAGCGCCGAAGTCGACCGCACCGGCGTGATGATGCCGCGCGCCTCGCCATTCGGGCCGGGCTCGCCGGGCTTGGTCAGCTGATGCCGGCCGAGCTGGAACATTTCATCGCGCGCTACCTGCGGATTGTAAGTCGCGAAGTTACGCGTTTCCTCGCCTTCGAAATGGTGCATCTTGGTTTTCCAGTTCGCCTCGATCGGCAAATGGCAACCGCCGCAGCTCGTCGTCCATGACAGGTGACAAGTGAAACAGGTCATCTTGTCTTCGCCGTGCGCGCGATCTTCCTTCGCGACTCCCGGGCCCCATTCGAATTTGCCGTCTTCGGCTCCCGCCCGCGCCATTAGCTTGGCGCGCGCGGCCTTGGCGTTGAAGTGCGGCCCCGGTGTCACCGCCTGCTTGACGAGGCTGACTTGCCATTCAAGCTTGGGGTCGACGATCGACCGCTGGATCAGCCCGATCACTTCGGCATCGTCATTATATTGGAATTCAAAGCGGCGGCGTCCGTCAGGGTTGCGCAGCAGCGCCAGATTATTGCCCTGCGGCCGCGCCGCGACGTTCGAGGTCAGCAGGTTCGGGAAAGCGTCGGCAGTGCCGTGGCAATCCTTGCAGCTGATCTCGACCGCGTTCGCGACTTCGCCCTGGATATAGCCGTTGCCATGGCTGTCCTGCGCGAAATGGCAATCGGCGCACTGCATCCCCTTTTCGGCGTGGATGTCCATCATATGGACCGCCTTGCCGGGGTTCAGCCCCGGCGGCACGAACTTGCCCTCGACGCCCGGACGGCCGGGGTCGGCGCTCGACAGGCAGAGGTCGCGGTCCTTGGGATCGCTGTAATGGCTGCAACTCTTGCGCCATTTCTCGGGATCCTTGGGATCGATCATGTTCGCGGTGTCGGTGCCATAGGTCGACATATTGCCGTCGGCGGTCAGCAAATTGCCGTTGCGGTCGCGCTTGAAGATGCCGCGGAAGTTCCAGCCATGACCGTGATAGTCGGCGAACTGCGTATCCTTGTTGCTGTCGTTGACGTCATAGACGTCGCGCAGAAACTCGACATCGGCCCAAAGCCCACGCGTTGCCGCGCCTTCGGGATTGCGTTCGAGTACCTTGTGGACTTCGGCCGCGGTCGGATAGCGCTGCTGCTTGTATTTCTTCTGATAATCCTCGTCGCTCATCCCTGGCGGGCGCGGCGCTGTATTGTCCGGCCCCGGCCACATTTGCGGCGCGTCGGATTCATAGTCCCACATCGTGTAACCGAGATAGGAGTTCAGGAAGATGTTCGGCTGGTGCATGTGGCAGGTCATGCACTGCGCGGTCGGGATCGCTCGCGTGAAGGTGTGGCTGATCGGGTGGCCCGATTCGCGGCGCTGTTTCGGCGGTTGCTGCTGCGGCCCCGCGGCAGCCGCCGCCGGATCGATCAGCGATCCATGTCCGCCGCCGCTGCCATGCCCGTCGTTCGGTGCCATATGCGATGCATCCGAATGGCCGCCGCCTGCGGGCTTTTTCTCGCCCCCATGACCGTCATCATGGCCATCGCCGCCGGTCCGTAGCTTTTCGCGGATCGTTGGATCGACCGTGTCGGTCTCGCCGTCGCGGCCGAATTTGGCATAGGTCAGGCTGTGCCGCGGCTCGCGGTCGTTGGCATAGATGACGTGACATCCCGAACAGCCCGAATGGCGATAGTCGCCGGGCTGGTCGTTCGTCCCCATAAACCACATCAAAGGATCGTTGAGACGCGTCTTGTGGATGTTGAGTACGGGGATCGATACACGCAGCCCCGTTCCGGGCCCACGGTTCGATTGTTTAAGATCGGGGCGACCCGGCTCCTCGAGACGCTGGATGCTGCCCGACGGGTTTGGCAGGCCGATTTCGGGGAATTGCGTGTTGATGTTGCGGCCGCCGCGTTCGAACACGCGGAAGACGTCGCCCGGCGGAATGACGCTCCAGCGCGGCAGCGGATACAGTTTCGCCAGCGCGCCGCGCTTCTTCTCTTCGTCAGTCAATATCTTGTCGAAGCCGAAGCTCGGCTTGCACGCTTCCTTATATTCCTCGGCGGTCAGCCGCGACGAGGGCGACAGGACGCACGCGGGCGCGCCGGTGCGGGTATAGGCCTCGCCGAACACATAATTCTTATACGGCACGATGCCGTTGTTATACGCCGCGCCGCCCCACAGCATCGCGCCGGTCGACATCATCGACCGCTCGGTCGCCTCGATCACTTCGAGGTGGCACGAACCGCACGCCTCGCGCGCGACGCGATAATCGCTTGGGTTCACGAAACGGATGAATTCGGGCGATTCCTTGTTGAGCAATGTGTAGCTGCGCTCGGGATTCGCCGAGCTGTCGTGCCAAGCGCCAGGCAAAGTCGGCTGCGGATGCGCGAGCTTCATCACCGCCTTGTTCGTCGCATGCTGATAGCCGAGGCTAGGTGTACCGCGCTGGCTCGCATCGCCGCCGTGGCAGTCGGTGCAGCCGAGCCGGACTGCAGGGGTCGCGTGCATCGACGGCTGGTCGGTGCGCGTGTGACAGCTATAGCAGCCCTCCGATTTCTGGACGACGTCAGCCTCGCTCTGTTCGCGCGGCGCGGGCGGCGTAAAGCGATACTCGATCTTGAGCGGCTTTTCCTCTTCCGATGCGCGGACGGCGTTGGCGCCAAACGCCAGTGTCATTGTCAGAAATGCCAGAAGGGCGAAAAGCTTGCGCGCGACCATCAGAAACTCACGATCACATTGGCGAGGACGGAGACATAGGCGTCGTTCTTTTTCTTGTTGTCGAACAGATCCTTGAACCCTTTACCCGGCAGCAACACCGCGGCGCTCAGGCGCCCGACGATATTCTGCGTCGCTTTGGGCCGCCAGATCGTCGCGACCGACAGGTCGAAGCCGATATCCTTGGGGATAGACCCTTCAGTGCGCAGCGCCTGCAGCGACGATGTGTTTTCGAACCACAGATGATTGACGTTGGTGCTGACGCGAAATTCGGGCGTCAGGTCGAAATCGGCGCCCGCGCCGATGAAAACCGTGCCCGGATTGTTGAAGTTCGACTGCCCTTCTTCTTTCGATGAGCGCAGCGAGTTCAATATGCCATTGCGTCCGCTGATCGAAATGACGCGGCCGCCGCCCGCGAAGGGGATCGTCTGACGAATCCAGTAACTCGTATCGGCGCCGCCGAAGATCGGGTTTTCGAAGATCGCGTCGAAACCGCCCTCGGTCTTGTTATACGGATCGCCGTCGCCGGTGGCGTAGAGACCCGACAGGCGGAAGCGCATCCAGTCATGGTCATAGCTGAGCTCGACCGCGCCAAAGCCCGCACGGATTTCGGCGGGCTTGCTCGTGAAAAAGCTGTTCCGGTCCTCGCCCAGCGCAGCATAGAAGCTCGCGGTGACGTTGATCCGGCCGATCCGGCCATCGGCGCTGTAACCCAGATAGACGACATCATATTCGCGTCCGCGCAGATCGCCGAGCAGCGCCGGGCGGACCGGAAAGCCGTTATGATCGATCTGAACGTCATTCTTTTCGCGGTTCATATTATAGGTCACGCTGGCCTGGCTGGTCAGCCCGACGACCGGGAAATCCTGGCGATAGAGATTGGCCGTCAGGACGAAATCGCTGCGCGGAGACTGGGTGATATCGTTAAGGCCGCTGTTGGTGTCCTTTTCGAGCCGCCAGAAGGCCGCGAGATTATATTGGAAGCGATTGTTGTCGCGATTGCCGAACAGGCGGATGCCAAGCTGGCTGTCGTTGAACAGAAAGCCGCGGAAATCGCTCTGGAACGGCTGGATGCCGAGGCGGATCGAATAGAAATCAAAGCGGTCGGACGTGTTGCCGAGATGCTTGTCGACGAACAATTCCTGCACGCCAAGGAAGCTGTCGTAACGATGGCTCGCCTTCGACGGCCGCACGTCGAGAACGCGCCGTTCGGGCACGTCGACATAATTGGCCTGATAGGCGAGCGTGACGCGATATTCGATGTCGGGCGGCTTGAACGCGGTCGATCCCTTGATCAGCGCGGCGCCGACGATAAAGGTTTGCGCAACGACGAAGCTACGATCCTTGCCGAACACGTCGAGGCTGCCCGGCCGCTCGGTCGTCTGGACGCCGACGGGGATCGGGAACGTGCGCGGTTCGAACACCGTGTCCGACACCGCATTGCCGACGAAGAACCAGTCGTCGCCCTTGATCGGCAGCCATTTGACCTTGCTGCGATCGATCGCGCGGTCGCCCTTGTAGGTATTCTGGTGATAGGGATCGAACCAGCGCTCCTTGACCACCCCCAGCGTTTCGATGAGCCGCCAGCGATCGGGTAGCGGCAGTTGATCCGCCATCCCCGGAAATGCCTGCGGCGGCGGCGGACGGAGCGCGCCGACATTGTCCTGACTCAGCTGTTCTGGAAGGTCGGGAGTATAGCCCGGACGACGGCGGCCCTCGATGAGGTCGGTGACAAGGTCGTCCTTGACCATCTCCTGCCAGTCGACGGGCGGGGGCGGCGGGATCAGCTCTTCGACAGCTTGCTCGGGGGGCGCAGCCGTGTCTTCCGCAATCGGCGGCCCCTCGGGCGCGGGCGGCGGCGGCGTGACATCGGCTCCCGGCGCACCTTGCGCCGCGAGAGTCGCGATAATCGGCCAAAGGCTGCCCCCGGTCATCATCACCTATAGCCCGTCGCAGACATTCTGGTTCGACGTGTCGAGGAACGGGGCGAAGGGGCAGCTGATATAACGAAGGCGAACCCCGGCGCCGACATTGACGACGACATTGTCTGACCGGATCGCTTTCGGCGCATTGCCGATCCCGCCGATGCGCGCGCCGCCATTATGCGCCCCGAGGAAACTGATCATGTCATCCTGATCGATTCCGTCGCCCGACACGCCGATCGCGCCGACGAGCTGGTTGCCGCGATAGATGGGAACCGATCCGGGGAAGATCTGAATTCCGTTCTGCAGCCGGTTCTGCCCCGCCGAGATGTCGGGCAAGGTTGTGCAGCGCGCGGGCGTATCGGTCGGGCTGGCTCCCGACACAAAACCCAGATGCGCGCCAAGATTGCCGATGATCAGCGCCGATTGCAGCCCGGTCGAGAAGGGATTGAACTGCGCGATCGGGCGCGACAGCGGGCCTTGCGGGCGCCCGACTTCGCCATCGGGGAAATAGGGCCGCGCCAGATTGCCGACCGCACGATCAGCATAAGCCACATTGCCGGTGAGCGCCGCCGGACTGCTCAGGAAGGTCCGCGTCGCGGTGACAAACTGGCTGACGTCGGCGCTGGCATTGGCGCTGAGTTCAGTTCCCGCTTGCGCGTTCGAGAAGAAGGCCGCGGTGCGCGCCTTTTGCAGGCTGACGTCGGTGCCGAAGATCGGGGCATCGGGCGAGCGCACGATGCCGAGCACCGATCCGTGCGTGTCGACGATGCTGATCGACACCTGCGCGCGGCTGTCGAGCGGGCGGCGGATCTGCGCGCGCGCCCGGCTCATCACCGCGAACGCTTCCTCGAGCACGGCGCGCGCTTCGGCCTGCGTCAGCGGGGCGCTGTTCGTCGCACCGTCGGTGCCCGCGCGCAGCGGATAGCGGTTGGTGCCGCCGCCGTCGGTCAGAACAAAAGCGTCGCGGTTCGAAAACTCGGCCGCGGTCGACGCGCGGATGCCCGATGCCTCGCTGCCATAGGCAGTCCCCGGCGTCACCGCGGCAGTGGCATAGCCGATCACTGCGACGAGATTGCCTGCAACGCCATTGAGGCTCGCAAAGCTCGCGCTGCCGCTGCTCATCACCCCGGCAAAGGTCGCGTCGGAGAAGCGCAGCGATGTGCCGTCGACGGTGATCTTGTCGGCGGTGATCGTGCTGGGCGCCTCGAAACCGCGCGTCCCCGCAAGCGCAATGAATTCCTCTGGATCATTATCGATGTTGAGGATGTTGGGATCGCTACCGTAAACGCCGTCGCCCATCACGCCGACGCCGCCAACGAGCACGCCATTTTTGTAGAGAGGCAGCCCGCCCGGATCGGCAGCGAGGCCGAGCGGTGAGCGTTTGGGACCGATCAGCGCTGCACCACCGGGCGCTCCGAAGCGTGCCGACAGATCGCTACACGGCAATTGGCTGAACTGCACGCCGAACAAAGGCCCGCTTTCGAGGCCCACAGTCGTGGGCGCGGGCGGGAAATGTTCCTGGACGATCTGGCTTGCTGTGCGGGTCGAGAAAGCGTTGCCGCCGCTCGACAGATAGGCGCCCGTCACCGCTTTCGCGATCGCGCCACCCTCGGCGGGGAATGTCACATTTTGCGCGTCGATATTCACGCCATTGGGCGCGGGCGCCGTCGTCGCGGTCGCGCGCGCGCCATTCATGCGAAACACGCCGAGCACATTGCCGACGCGATCGGTGACTGCGATCACTGACGGCAGTCCGCGCGCCTGCGCTTCGGAAATCGCCTGCGCGAGTACGCGTTCGACGTCATTGGTGCTCAGCGCTTCCGCGGCGGGCGGTGTGTAGACTGTTGTCGGCGTGGGCGTCGGGGTCGGCGTGGGTGTCGGGGTCGGCGTGCTGCCGCCGCCTCCCCCACCGCCGCCGCAGGAAGTGAGGAGTAACGCGCCCATCGCAGCGACGGCGGCCGAACGGAAAAGATGGGTCCTGCTTTGCATGATCTTACCGCAGCGCCCGGATCGCGCTGACCGCGCTACCGAACGACGCCTGGAATTCGGTCGGTTTATAGGCATTGGGGTCCTTCACCGCGGCATAAGCGCGGTCGATATCGCCGCGGATGCCCGCGGCCGCCCCAACAGTCACGCGGCCCGACGACACCATGGCATTGAGCAAAGTATCGACGCCCATCACCGCCTGCTGCGACCCCGAATAATCGGTGTAGCGATCATTGGTCGCCTTCGCTGAAATCGCATCGACCATCGCAAAAGCGTCGGCGCCCGAGAAGCTTCGCGACGCAAAAGCGCTTTTGAGCGAAGCGACCGTCTGCGACAGCTGCGCCGCCGCCGCGACGGCGCTTGGCCGATCGGTCGCCATTGCCTTGTGGAACGCCGCGGTCCGTACTGCGAGTTGATCAGCAAGCGCGGGCGCCGCCAGCCGCGCCGCCGCGGCGAGCATGATCAGATTCTCATCATTATAGGGCGGCATGCCTTCCGGAAGGCTGCGCCCCGGATTGTTGACGCTCGTCTTCACCGGCTTTGCCTGATCAAAAATGCGGCGATGACAGCTGTGGCAATCGAGGAAGTAGAATTCGGGGAACATCCCCTCGGTGCCGCGCTTCGTCTGGAACAGCGCAAGGCTGCGTTCGAGCGCGGTCGCCTGTCCGACGGCCCACATCTGGACATGATCGGTGCGCCGGTTAGCGACCCCGAACTTGCGCCAGCCATAATCACCATCTTCCTGATGATGCGCCTGAAGCGATGAGAAAAGGTCGAGTTCGAAGGCAATGCGCGGATGCCCCGCTGCCATGATGCGGTGCGTGACGAACTGGCCGTCGCCGGCCGAACCGAAGTGGCAATCGACGCAGACACCTGCACGCACGACCGGATCCTCGAGCTTCTTCAAGCCCGCTGACAGGTTCGCGAGATGCTTGTCGCGCATTTCGCGGTCGGGATCGGCGTTGGTTCCGACCCCCGCGTAGTGGCTGGCGAGCCAGCCGCCAGCGGGACCGTGACATGATTCGCAGCCAACGCCGTCTTCGGCCGGCACCGCGCGCGCGGTGCCCGCCGTACTGTGGCAACCGAGGCACATTTGTGCTTTCGCCGGATCGCCGATACCGAGATTGCGCGCAATGAACTGGCTGCGATTATTGCTGAGCACCGCCCAAGCACGGCTGTGCGCGCCACCAGCGGTCGAGGGTTCCTGCCACTTCATCAGCTCGTCCTGGCGAACGACGGTGCCGTCGCCCTCCATCCGACCGTGACATGTCGAGCCTGCGCACGACGCAACGCCGGTGTAACGCGCGCCGCTTTCGCCTTGCGACCGAGCCGGGGGCGCGAAGACGAACGCCGCGATGGCGAGCGCGAGCAACATCAGCCCCAAGGCAGCATACGCCGCCCAAGGCCGATCGCCGCGCTCCTTCCCAGCGTGCGTGGTCATCGCAGTACCCCTTTTCCCCAGCCCGCGCCTTTACGCCTGAAGCTGATATTTATACCACCCCAAAAGCCAGCATGGCGTCAGCGACTTTCTTGAAGCCCGCGATGTTCGCGCCCTTCACATAATCGATATAGCCGCCGCCGCGGTCACCATAGGTCAGGCAGCTTTTGTGGATGCCGTCCATGATATCCTTAAGCATCTGCTGCAGCTCGGGTTCGCTCCAGCTGCGCCGTCCGCTGTTCTGGCTCATCTCGAGGCCCGAGACCGCAACACCGCCCGCATTCGCCGCCTTGCCGGGCGCAAACATGATCTTCGCATCCTTGAAGATATGCACGCCTTCGAGGTTGGTCGGCATGTTGGCGCCCTCGCTGACCGCGATGCAGCCATTGGCGACCAGCGCCTTGGCGTCGTCGCCGAGCAGCTCATTCTGTGTCGCACACGGGAGCGCGACGTCGCATTTGACTCCCCATGGGGTCTTGCCCGCGGTGAAGCTCGCGCTTTTGAATTCTTCGCAATATTCCTCGATCCGACCGCGGCGATGCGTCTTGTGCGTTTTTACCCAGTCGATCTTTTCCTGCGTGATTCCGTCGGGATCGTGAATGAAGCCGCCCGAATCGGACAGGGTGAGCACCTTGCCACCAAGCTGGACGATCTTTTCTGCCGCGTGCGTCGCGACATTGCCCGACCCCGAAATCACCGCGGTCTTGCCGACCAGATCCTGGCCTTTCGCCGCGAGCATATTGGCGAGGAAATAGACCGCGCCATAACCCGTCGCCTCGGTGCGGATCAGCGAGCCGCCCCATTCGAGCCCCTTGCCAGTGAGAACGCCGGTAAATTCGTTGGTGATCCGCTTGTACTGGCCGAACATAAAGCCGATTTCGCGGCCGCCCACCCCGATGTCGCCCGCAGGCACGTCGATGTCAGCGCCGATGTGGCGATACAGCTCGGTCATGAAGCTTTGGCAAAAGCGCATGATCTCGCGCACGCTCTTGCCTTTGGGATTGAAGTTCGATCCGCCCTTGCCGCCGCCCATCGGCAGCCCGGTCAGCGCATTTTTGAATGTCTGTTCGAATGCGAGAAATTTGAGCACGCTTTCGGTCACGCTCGGATGAAAGCGGATCCCACCCTTGTACGGGCCGATGGCGTTGTTGTTCTGAACGCGCCATCCGCGCTGAACGCGAATATTGCCGTTATCGTCTTCCCAGCAGACGCGGAAAGACACCACCCGATCGGGCTCGGCAATACGCCGCAGGATTTGCTGCGCGTGATATTCTTCCTTGTCGGCGATGAAATCGAAGATGTCCTCCGACACCTCCTGCACCGCCTGAACGAACTCGGGTTGCCCCGGGTTACGTTTTTTAACGCCTTCCATGAACGTCGAAAAATCGACGTGATCCGAAACTGCCATGCACCCCTCCCCTGTATGACTGGGAAAGTCGGTGCGACCCCTGACGATTTTATCGTTGACCGACCTTGTATGCCAAAGGCTACACCATCGCGAAGCAAAGGCAATATGACAGCGCTCACAGGTGACATTTTTTCGTGGCGCGCGCAAAGGGGCAAAAATGAGCGAGACCAAGAGCATGACCGGCACGAACCGGGCCATTTTGATAGCCGCCTTCGTCCTGCTGGCGGCGGCGATCGGCTACGCAATATGGCGCGATTCCGGGACCTCAGCGGGTGATCCTGCCACGCAAACTTCGGCGGCTCCGACCGACCAGCTCGCCGAACTGGAAGCACGAACAAAGCGCGAGCCGAACAGTGCGGAGGCGTGGACGGCGCTTGGCGCGGCACGTTTCGACCTCAGCGATTTTGCCGGCGCAGCGGCGGCTTATGAAAAAGCGGTGGCGATTTCTCCCGATTCGGCAGGCCTCTGGTCGGCGCTCGGCGAGGCGCGGGTGATGGGCAGCGACAGCGATCCGATGCCCGCCGCGGCGCTCGAAGCGTTCAACAAGGCGATCGCGATCGACGCCAAGGATCCGCGCGCGCGTTACTTCCTCGCGGTCAAAAAGGACATCGGGGGCGACCATAAGGGCGCGATCGAGGACTGGTTTGCTTTGCTCGCCGACACGCCGCAGGGCGCGCCATGGGAAGCGGACCTCCGCCGCACGATCGAGCAAGTCGGGCAGATCCACAAGATCGACGTCGCGTCGCGGCTCATGAACACGCAGCCGCGGCCGCTGACCGCGAACGAAATGCCGGTCGCCGCACGCGCGATCCCGGGGCCGACCCGGTCGGATATGGAGGCCGCCTCGCAGCTGCCGAAAGGTCAGCAGGATCAGATGATCGAAGGCATGGTGAGCGGCCTCGAAGCCAAGCTCAAAGCCAATCCCGCCGACGTCGACCGCTGGATCATGCTGATGCGCAGCCGGATGACACTGGGCGAAACAGCGAAGGCGGCGCAGGCGCTGAAGGACGGCATCGCCGCCAATCCGGCAGCCGCGGGACGCTTGAAGGCGCAGGCGCAACTGCTCGGCGTGCCGGGCGCCTGATTTGACGGCCATTACTGCATGACGACGGGGGATTTGATGAACAGGACGATGACTATCAGCGGCGCCTTAGCGGCGTTGACAATGTTGCCCGGCGCGGCGCTCGCGGCAAGCCCGATGAATTTTTCGGTCGGCGATGTGGCGATAAAGGGAAGCATTCCCGACGGCTATTGTGTGCCGACCGGCAAGAACAAGGCTGCCGCCGATCTGCTCGCCAAGGGCGACCCCGAAAATGAAACGCCGGTCACGCTGATCCGCTGCGACCAGCAAGACCGGCCCGATGGCATGCGGTATGATTATTATCTGATCAAAGCGCCGCGCATGGCTTACGCCCCGATGCCCCGCGCCGACTTCCTTGCCATGATGGCCAAGGAACTTGCATTGCCGACCTACCAGACGGGAAGCGCCGGCAAAGCATCGCTCAATGACGCCGCCGGCAATTTGACCGATACCTTCGGCACCAAGGTCGACCTGAGCGGCGAAATCAAACCGCGTGGGACCGACGATGTCTGCATGTATCTGGGCGGCGAAGTGAACGTGTCGAGCGCCGCCGCATCCTATCCCATCGCGGTCGGCGGGTGCGGCACGATCGTCGGCGGAAAGATATTGTTCGTCTATTCCTATGACGATCCCACGAAGGCAAACGGCGTCGCGACGCAGCTTCGCCGCGCGCGCGCCATGGCTGACAAGCTGAAAGCCGCCGACGGCCGCGCCAATTAGAACGCTATCCTAGCCGCGCATCACCCCGCCATCAGCGCCGCATTGCCGCCCGCTGCGGTAATGTCTGTGCTAATCGACTTTTCCTCGGCAAAGCGGTGCAGATAATGCGGACCGCCGGCTTTCGGACCGGTCCCCGACAGCCCGCGCCCGCCAAACGGCTGCGATCCGACAATAGCGCCGATCTGGTTACGGTTAACATAGACATTGCCGACTTGCGCGCGCGCCGCGATATGCGCCGCAACGCCGTCGATGCGCGTGTGGACGCCAAGCGTCAGCCCGTAACCCAAGGCGTTGATCGCATCGATGAGCTGGTCGAGTTCGCCACCTTTCCACGTCGCCACGTGGAGCACCGGGCCAAAAATCTCGCGCTTCAGATTGGTGACATCGTCGATCCGGATCGCGACGGGCGGCACAAAATGTCCATCGGCAGGAAGCTTGGTGCGGCCCGCTTCGGCGATCACACGGCCTGCGGCGCGGGCTTCGGCGACATAGGCAGCGATGTTCGCGCGCGCTTCCTCGTCGATGATCGGGCCGACGTCGGTGGCAAGAATCGACGGATCGCCGACATTGAGCTCGGCCATCGCGCCCGCGACCATGTCGATCATGGTATCGGCGACATCTTCCTGCACGCACAGCAGCCGCAGCGCCGAACAGCGCTGGCCCGCTGACTGAAACGCCGACGCGACGGCATCGCGCGCGACCTGTTCGGGCAGCGCGGTCGAATCGACGATCATTGCGTTCGCCCCGCCGGTTTCGGCGATCAACGTTGCGATCGGACCATCGCGCATCGCAAGCCCGCGATTGATCGCGCGCGCGACTTCGGTCGACCCGGTAAATGCGACACCGATGATGTCGGCATGGCCGGTCAGCGCGGTACCGACGGTTTCACCGCGGCCGGGGAGAAACGCGAGCACATCGCCCGGGATTCCGGCTTCGAGCAACAATTCGATCGCAGCGTGCGCGATGAGCGGAGTCTGCTCGGCGGGTTTCGCGAGCACGGCATTGCCCGCCGCGAGCGCTGCCGCCACCTGCCCCAGAAAGATGGCGAGCGGGAAATTCCACGGGCTGATGCAGACAAAGACGCCCTTGCCCTCCAGCATCAATTCGTTGCGCTCGCCCGTCGGGCCAGGAAGCGCGACGGGATAGGTGAAGTCGGCGCGCGCCTGCGCCGCATAATAGCGCAGGAAATCGATCGCCTCGCGCACCTCGGCAATCGCATCGACGAGCGTCTTGCCAGCCTCGTCGATCGCAAGGCCGAGAAACAACGCATCATGCTCTTCAAGCAGATCGGCGGCGCGTTCGAGCCGCTCGGCGCGGAATGTGCCCCCGGCAAGGCTCCAGTCGCCCTGCGCCTTGCGCGCGGCGGCCACGGCATCGGCGACCATCGCCGCATCGGCCTCGATCACCTGGCCGACAACAGCGCCCGTGGCCGGATTGCGCACCGGCTCGGCCGCGCCAGTGCGCAGGGCGCCGCCGACGATCGGCGCCGCGACCAGATCGCTCCTTCGCGCTGCTCCTATCGCCGAAACCAGCGCTTCGGGCACGCCGGGTTCGCCAAGGTCATAGCCGCGCGAATTGCACCGCTGCGGATCGAACAGGCCGACGCCCGTCGCGATGTTCGACGATGCGGCACTTGCGACGCTGCGCGGATCGACCGCGAGTTGCTCGGCGGTGACGCCGGGGTCCGAAAATTGATGCACGAAGCTGGAGTTCGCGCCATTTTCGAGCAGGCGGCGAACCAGATAGGCAAGCAGGTCGCGGTGCGTGCCGACCGGCGCATAGACGCGCACCGGGCGCGGCGGCGAGAACAGCGCGACGAGCGCGTCATGCGCGCCCTCGCCCATGCCGTGGAGCCGCTGCAACTCGTAATCGGCACCCGAAAACAATTCGGAGACAAAAGCGAGCGTCATCGCATTGTGGCTAGCGAAGGCGGGATAGATGCAATCCTGACAATCGCGCAGCAATTGGGCGCAGCGCATATAGTTGAGGTCGGTGTGCAGCTTCGCGGTGAACACCGGGAAGTCGGCGAGACCCAGCGTCTGCGCGCGCTTGATCTCGGTGTCCCAATACGCGCCCTTCACCAGCCGCATCGACAGCTTGACGCCGCGCGCGCGGGCCCGGTGCGCCAGCCAGTCTATCACCGCGGGCGCGCGTTTCTGATACGCTTGGATCACGATGCCGAGCCCGGTCCAGCCATCGCCGATGCCGGCGTCGATCAGCGCCGCGAACACGTCCATATGCGGTTCGAGGCGGTCGGTTTCCTCGGCGTCTATCATCAGCGGGATGTTCACTGCGCGCGCGGCCTTCGCGAGCTCGATGACGTTAGGGACCAATTCGTCGCGGACGCGCGCCGCTTGCAGATATTCGTAACGTGGGTGGAGCGCCGAAAGCTTGATCGAAATGCCATGATTGGCGTGCGGATCGCCCGCTTTTGCGGATTTGCCGATGCGTGCGATGGCATTGGCATAGCTCTCATAATAGCGCTGTGCATCGTCAGCGGTGCGCGCCGCCTCGCCGAGCATGTCGAAGCTGGCAAGTTCGGACTTTTCCTTGTCGGCGCGCTTGACCGCAGCGTCGATAGTCTCGCCCATCACGAACTGCTGGCCCAGCATCTTCATCGCCGCGAGCGCCGCCTGGCGAATCACCGGCTCGCCCGACCGGCGGACCATCGATTTAAGCAAGGTCAGCGGATTCGCGCGGCTGCCCATCGCATCGAGCATCAGCGTCGCCGACCCGAGCGAAAGCCCGCGCGCCGACAGCGCGACGATCAACGGGCTGTCCTCATCCTCGCCTTCTTTCCAGTGCCGTCCGGCGATCTTGTCGCGGATCAGTGCGTTGGCGGTCGCGCTGTCGGGGACGCGCAGCAGCGCTTCGGCGAGGCACATCAGCACCACGCCTTCCTCGGTCGACAGGCGGTACCGGTTCATCAATTGCGCGACGAGCGTCTCGCGATCACCCTCGGCCTTCGCTTTGCGGATCAGCTCCAATCCGCGCCGCGTCACCGCTTCTACGCTGGCCGACGAGGTGGCAAGAGCGCTGCGCAAGTCGGCGACGATGTCGGATTCGCTGCGGCGGGCGAGAGCGCGGATGGGCGCGCGATCGGGGCTTTGGGTCATGG
>JAURVS010000059.1 GCA_030655355.1 Sphingopyxis sp. | reverse complement strand
AATCGCCGAGCGCCGCCTGATCAGCCGCGACGCCGCCGACCTCGACGATGCCGAGGCGAGTTTCGGCGCGCGCCTGTCCGATAGCGTTGCCAAGGTTGGCGGATCGTGGGGTTTCATCATCGCTTTTACGACGGTGCTGCTCGGCTGGATGCTGCTCAATTCGGACGTGCTGGCGCGGTGGGGCATGGCGTTCGATCCCTATCCGTTCATTTTCCTGAATCTGATGCTGTCGACGCTGGCGGCGGTGCAGGCGCCGATCATCATGATGAGCCAGAACCGGGCGTCGGCGAAGGACCGTATTGCGGCGGGCCTGGACTATGAAATCAATCTGCGCGCCGAACTGGAGATCATGCGGTTGCATGAGAAGCTGGACCAGATGCGGATCCATGAGCTGGCGGGGAAGGTCGATGCGCTGTGCGAGCGGATAGAGGGGAAGGGGTAGGTTGAGGGGGCTGAGCCGATGTCGAATATGGGGTGGGAAGCTGACCTTCCAATCTCGTCATGCTGAATCAAGTTCAGGGTGACGAAGAAAGAAACGGCCGTGCCTAGTCGATTGCGCCTCATCAGCAAGATAGCCTATGGCCCCGCACATTGAGCGAAAAGGGGAAACAATGGCCGCGTCATTTACAGTCGACGAGCGACGCGAGCATTTTGCTTATTGCGTCCAGCTGTTTGGCGGCACCACGGCATTCTCGCGGCGCCTTGGCATAGACGAGCGCGCCATCCGCCGTTTTATCAACGGCGAGCGGCCGCTTGGTGACGGGCTTTTGGAAGATACCGCCAAGGCATTGCGACGGCTCGCTGATGAAGCAACCGCGGCTGAGGCACTGATTGCGGCCTCGTTGCGCTTCCCGTCGACCGATGCGTCGTAGCTGAAATTGCAACGGCATCCCCTCCCGCAAGCGGGAGGGGGGATAAACGTCCGCAATCGGCCGACGCAGCCCTTACAACCGCACCATCCGCATGCCTTGTTCGCCATAGCGCGGGCCGCTGGTGCCGCCTTTGGGTGCCGCTGCTTCGATCGCCGCAAGGTCGTCGGGGGTCAGCGTGACTTCGGCGGCGGCGACGCTGTCCTCCATCGTCAAACGGCGTTTGGTGCCGGGGATCGGGACAATGTCGTCGCCTTGCGCGAGGAGCCAGGCGAGCGCGACCTGGGCTTTCGACGCGCCATGCTTGTCCGCGACCGCGCCGATCGCGTCGACGATCGCGAGGTTGGCGGGGAAATTCTCTTCGGAATAGCGCGGATCGTTGCGGCGCCAATCCTTCTCGGGAAGCTCGTCGCGGCTGCGCACTGCGCCCGCGAGGAAACCGCGGCCGAGCGGTGAATAGGGGACGAAGCCGATGCCGTTTTCGCGGCAGGCGCCGAGGATTTCATCTTCGATATCGCGTTCCCAGATCGAATATTCGCTCTGTAATGCCGTGATCGGCGCGGCCTTGGCGGCGCGGCGGATCGTTTCGGGACCGGCTTCGGACAGCGCGATGTGGCGGACCTTGCCTTCGTTCACCAGCTCCATCATCCCGCCGACGGTTTCCTCGATCGGGACCGACGGGTCGACGCGGTGCTGATAGAAAAGGTCGATTGTGTCGATGCCGAGCCGCTGGATCGAGCCTTCGCACGCGGCGCGTGCGTTGGCAGGCGATCCGTCGACGCCGACAATCTGGTTGCCGTCGAATTTGAAGCCGAATTTGGTCGCGATGACGAGTCCGTCGCGCTTGCCCTTGATCGCGTCGCCGAGCAGTTCCTCGTTCGCGAAGGGGCCATAGATTTGCGCCGTGTCGAAAAAGGTAACGCCAAGGTCGATCGCGCGGTGGATCGTGCGCGTCGATTCATCGAGATCGGCGGCTTCACCATAAAGGATATTGCCGCCCTTGATCATCGGCATACATCCAATGCCGATAGCCGAGACTTCGAGGCCGTGGCCGAGCTTGCGATATTTCATGTTGGCTCTCCTGCTGGTTGTTCGTCGTCAATGCCGTCCGCGGCATATTTGGTCGCGGCGACGTCGCCGACGACATTGCCAAGGGTACGGAAGATATCGGGGAAGGTCTCGACCGCGACGAGCAGGCCGAGCGGCGCAACGGGCACGCCCATCGCAATGGCGATCGGCGCGATCGAGGTCACGAAGCTGATCGAGCCGGGCAAGCTGACCGAACTGAGCGCGGCGGCCAGCGCGACGGCGAGCCCGATCGCCATCTCCCACGGCGTCAATTCGACGTTGAACAGCCAAGCGACATAGACGACCACCGCGAGATTCATCGCCGGGCTGGTGAAGCGGAAAAGCGCGACCGCGAGCGGCAGGACGACGTCGGCCTTTTTCGGATCGACGCCGAGTTCCTCCGACGATTTGAGCATCGCCGGAAGGCTGGCGAGCGAGCTTTGCGTGCTGATCGCGACCGCGAAGGTCGGGACCATCGCGCGAACGAAGCGCGGAAGCGGGACGCCGACGACGAACACCGCGAGAAGCAGACCGAGAATAATTGTGCAAACGCCGATCGCCGAGAGCATCAGGACATAATGGACCAGCCCGCCGAACGCCGCGACGCCCGCCTTGATCGCGAGCGCATAGCCGAGGGCGAAGACGCCGATCGGCGCGAGCGCGAGGACCCAGCCGATCACGACAAGCATCGCATCGCCCAGCGCCTTGAAGAAGCCCGACAGCGTCGCGCGCTCGGCGCTGCCGATGCGGCTGATCGCGAAGGCGAAGATGGTGGTGAAGACGATCAGCGGCAGGATCTTTGTTTCAGCAGCCGCCGCGATAGGATTCGTCGGAATAAGGCCGAGGACGAAATCGGTGAAGGTGGGGGAAGGCACGGCCTCGGTCGAGCCGCCAAGCCCATGACGCAATCCTGCTGCGGCAGCCTCCGACATCGGAAATGTCTGCAACAAGAGCGGCAAGACGAGCAGCGTCATCAGCCCCGCGACGACATTTGCGCCAACGAAAATCGCGACCGCGCGACCGG
>JAURVS010000053.1 GCA_030655355.1 Sphingopyxis sp. | reverse complement strand
CGCGTCGCGCTGCAGCGTCATCAGCGCATGAATATAGTTCGACCGGTGCGAATAGAGGACGCCCTTCGGATTGCCCGTCGTCCCGCTCGTATAGCAGAGCCCGCACGCGCTATTCTCGTCGAAGCCGCCCCAGACATATTCGGCCGGCTGCCCCGCGATCCAGTCGTCAAAAGCGGTTGCGGCAAAGCTGGTCTCGGGCATCGACGCCGCGTCGCAAAAGAAGATAACTTTCTCGATCGACGGCACCTGCGGCAGCAATTGCTCGACCAGATCGGCAATCGCGGGGTCGGCAATGAGCAGCCGGTCGCCAGCATGGTTCGCAATATAGGCAATCTGTTCGAGAAACAGCCGCGGATTGAGCGTGTGAAGCACCGCGCCCATTCCTGCCGCGCCGTACCAGGCTGCAAGGTGCCGCGCGCCATTCCACGCCATTGTCGCGACGCGGTCGCCCGCGACGATCCCTTCCGCCGCGAGCGCATTCGACACGCGCTTCGCGTCGGCATGGATATCGGCATAGGTCGATCGGGTGACATTCCCATCGGCGTCGCGCGAGACGATTTCGCGCGCACCATGCCAGTTCGCCGCGTGATCGATGATCCTATCGACCGTCAGCGGCACATTCTGCATCAACCCGTCCATGCGGCGCCTCTCTCCCTGCGTCTCGTTGCAATAGATAGTATACTAAGCATTTTGTCTTTGCAACGGCACTCTGCCTTGCTTCACCGCCATCGCTCTTCTAGCGTGCCCAAGCACCGGCACCCCGCCGGCCCGGGACTTTGTCATAGCGTATATGCGCACCAACCAGCTTATCATCGCCCTTTTTCAACGCTTTTGCTGGCTCGACGAGGGACTGCAAGCGAGGCTCCACGATCATGGCTGGCCCGACGTCAATCGCCCGCAATCGATGGTGATGACGAATATCGTCAGTGGCATCGTGCGGCCCTCGGACATCGCCCGCAATCTCGGCGTGTCGCGCCAGGCCATCCACAGCACGATCAGCCAGATGGTGAAGCTCGGGATCGTCCGGCTCGAGGTCGATCCGGGCGATCGCCGGCACATGATCGTATCGCTGACCGATCTCGGCGCGCGGATGCGTCAGGATGCGCAGCGGTCGATGGACGCGCTCACCGCACAGATTGCCGCGGTGCTCGGACAGGACAAGTTCGACGCGCTGCTTGCGGCGCTCGAGGCCGATTGGGGGGACAATATCGCGCCCGCCTCCTCGGCCCCTCGCCGCCGGTCCGCCTAGCCAGCCAGCGCTTTCGCGACCGCGATCAACCGCCCCGTCGTCATCTCGACGAGTGATGCGGGCAGCGCTTCTTTCAGACTGCCGTCCTCGGCAAAGGCCGCATGGGCGCCCGGCACGACGACCTGTTCGGGAATCACGAGCATCTGGATCGTCGACAAGATCTGGCGCAAATGCATAAGTCCGCGCAGCCCGCCGAAAGGGCTGAGCGATGCCGACATGATCGCCGCCGCCTTGCCGCGATAGGCGGTCAGCGCGATCAGGCTCTCGTCGCCGGTCGGCCGCGATGCCCAGTCGATGGCATTTTTGAGCAAGGGCGGCAGCGATCCGTTATATTCCGGCGACACGAACAACAGCCCATCCTGCGCCGCGAACAACGCTTTGAGCTTCAGCGCATCGGCCGGAAAAGCGTTCGCCTCCAGCGCCGCCGAATAGAGCGGCAGGTCGAAGTCCGCGAGGTCGACACGCGCCACGCTCGCTCCCTGCGCTTCAAGGCTCACCGCCGCGAATTCGCCCAAGGCGCGGTTGAACGATCCCTCGCGAGTGCTGCCCACGATCACGGCTATGTTGGTCATTTTCCCTCCGAACGATATAGTTAGTATACTAACCTATTGTCCGGTGGATCGGCAAATTGCAATACTGGCGTCGCGTCTCAGGCCTTAATCTCGGAGAGGACGGCCAGTTTGCGCGTTTCGTCGCCGAGATTTTCGATTACGCGGCGCATCAGCCCCTGCAACACCTCGACCTCCTCATCGGTCAGCCCCTTGGTCGCGATCTCGTGAATCTCGGCGTTCATCGGGGCGAGGATCAATTCAAGCTTTTTCGCGTGCGGCGTCAGATGGATGAAGGTCTTGCGCCGGTCGTCGGTCGTCTTCTTTCGCGTGATCAGCCCGGCCTTTTCCAGCCCCTTCAGCGCGACAACCGTCGTCGGCTCGCGCATACCGACTCGTTCGCTGAGCTCGCGCTGCGTGATGCCATCCTCGCGCCAAAGCTGACGCAGAAAACGCCACTGCCCCGCCGACACATCATGCGTCAGCGTGCGGCGTTCCAGCAGCCGCGAAAAGGACCGGAAGACGACGCGCGCCAGATAACCGATGCTGTTTTCGGGATCGGTATAATATTCGGCTGGATGCCGGTAATCCTGTGATTTTTTGGCCAAAATCCTGTTCCCCTGACGCCGGACGCCCGCCCGCGCTTGGCCAAACCTTAGGACGCGAAGATTTTTCGGGCAACCTCCTTCGTCTCCCTTCTGGTTTCAGATCGGCAATCCAACCTCGCGATATCGATGGACATCAGCGCCATTCGCATTTACTTAGTATTCTAAGTTCATGGAGGTCTGATTGCATAAATTCGTTCGGGTGAAAGCGGTCGCGGCGCCATTGCCGCTTGCGAATGTCGACACCGACATGATCATTCCAGCGACCTATATGAAGGCGCTGACCCGCACCGGGCTCGGCAAGCATTTGTTCCAACTTCTCCGCTTCGCTGATGACGGGAGCGAGCGCGCCGATTTCATCCTTAACCAGCCCTCGTGCCGACAGGCGCAAATCCTTATTGCCGACCGCAATTTCGGCTGCGGTTCGTCGCGCGAACATGCGATATGGGCGCTGACCGATTTCGGGATCAGATGCGTCATCGCGCCGAGTTTCGGCGACATATTATCGGGCAATGCCCGCAAGAACGGGCTGCTGCTGATCCGCTTGCCCGATGCGCTGTGCGAAGCGCTGCGCGAAGAGGTCGCCCTCGCCGAATATGCGCCGGTCGAGGTCGATCTGGAGGCGCAGCAAATCCGGCTTGCTTCGGGCAGGACGATCGATTTCGAGGTCGACGCCGACGATCGCCATATCCTGATCGAGGGCCTCGACGATATCAGCCGCACGCTGCGCCACGCGGACGCGATCGCGCGGTTCGAAGACGCCGCAATCTAGCCAGACGTTCCAGGCGCCGCGATACAACCCGCAATCGCGCTGGCCGCGGCAAGCGCGGGGCTCATCAAATGCGTTCGTCCGCCGCGGCCCTGCCTATTCTCGAAATTGCGGTTGGATGTCGCGGCACAGCGCTCACCCGGTTGCAGGCGGTCGGCGTTCATGCCGACGCACATCGAGCATCCGGGCTCGCGCCAATCGAAGCCGGCATCGCGCAGAATAAGGTCCAGCCCCTCGGCTTCGGCCTGCCGTTTGACCAGTCCCGATCCCGGCACGATCATTGCACGGACGTGCGGCGCGACGCGATGGCCGCGGACCACGTCGGCAACGATACGCAAATCCTCAATCCGGCTGTTGGTGCAGCTCCCGATGAACACTCTGTCGAGCAGCTGCCCGGCGATCGTTTCGCCGGGCGCGAGATCCATATAAGCCAGCGCGCGTTCGGCAGCGGCGCGCGTTTCGGCATTCGCCAAGGTCGCGGGATCGGGAATTGTGCCGTCGATCGCGACGACTTGTGACGGGTTCGTCCCCCAGGTCACCATCGGCCGGACATCGCGCGCGTCGATGCGCACGTCCCGGTCAAATCGTGCCTCCGCGTCGCTCGTCAGCGCAGACCAGCGCAGCATCGCCGCGTCCCATTCGGCGCCCTTCGGCGCTGCGGGACGCCCTGCCAGATAGCCAAAGGTCGTGGCGTCGGGCGCGATCAGCCCGGCGCGCGCGCCCATCTCTATGCTGAGATTGCACAAGGTCATCCGCGCTTCCATCGACAGCGCGCCGATCGCCTCGCCGGCATATTCGATCACATGCCCGCCCGCGCCGTCGACCCCGATCGCACCGAGCAGATGCAGCGCGAGATCCTTCGCATGGACATGCGGCGCGAGCGCCCCATCGACGATCACGCGCATGTTGCGCGATCGGCGCTGGCGGATCGTCTGCGTCGCCAGCACATGCTCGACCTCCGACGTGCCGATCCCGAAAGCGAGCGCGCCGAAGGCGCCGTGCGTCGAGGTATGGCTGTCACCGCAGACGATCATCATCCCCGGCTGCGATCGCCCCTGCTCGGGACCGACGACATGGACGATGCCGCCGCGCGGATCGCCCATCGGGAAATTCTCGATCCCGAACCGGCGCGTGTTGTCGACCAGCGCTTCAAGCTGCGCGCGCGCTTCGACGTCGGCGACCCCGGCTGGCCCCGTCGCCTGACCGACCGTCGGGACATTATGGTCCGACAGCGCCAGCGCACGATCGGGCCGCCGCACCGCCCGCCCCGCCGCGGCCAGCCCGGCAAACGCCTGCGGCGAAGTAACCTCGTGGAGCAGATGCAAGTCGATGTAGAGCAAGGTCTCGCCATCATCGTCAGCGACGGCGTGAGCATCCCATATCTTTTCGTAGAGCGTGCGCGGCGGCGATCGGGTCATGACGCGGTTCAGACTCTGCCCAGCCTGCGGTCGCGCGTCGTGGCGTCACTTCGCATGTGAGTTGCAGATACTCGCCGCATGGTGTGGGGCTTCCTTAGATCGCCATTTACTTAGTAATCTAACTATATCGCGCACATCTGTTCCGGGCAAGAGCCGAGATGACCGGCCGGACGCCGCCTGTTCCTGCCGTCACAGCATGCTTGTCAGAAAAGCGGTCGCCCGCGCTAAGCGCCGTCACTCAGTTTGGCGCCGGCGAGTTCGGGGAAAACCTTGCTCACCTTGCCGAGCAGATAATCGCCATAGCGTCCGATCGGCTTGTGAAAGTCGACGCCGTCCCAGCGCGCATCGCCTTCCGCCTGCTCCGGCGCGATCGGCAGCGGCTCGACCTCGCCGACGAAATCGGGGTCGAAGAACAGCGGAAAGGAATAGCGTGAGACGCCCGCGCGATTGACGACGCGGTGCGGCGCCGAGTGGAACCGGCCGCGCGTCAGCCGCGCGAACATGTCGCCGATGTTGATCACCAGCGCATCGTCGCGTGGCGGCGCGTCGATCCATCCATGGCGAGTCCGCACTTCGAGCCCGCCCTTATCATCCTGTCCGAGCAGAGTGAGCAGGCCATAGTCGCTATGCTCGCCGACGCCGAACCCGTCACGGCCCGCAGCCTCGCCCGCGGGCGCGGGATAGTGGAATATCCGAAAGAGCAATGTCGGGTGGCGCGTCAGCACGCGCGCGAAATGATCGGCTTCGAGCCCGAGCGCCAGCGCCATCCCGCGCATCAGCGCCTCGCCCGCGCGCGTCGCCGCGTCCATATAGGCTTCGACCGCCGGGCGCAGCGCAGGCACCGCGTCGGGCCAGAGATTGGCGCCATGAAGCGGCAACCCCACCCGAACGCGCGGATCTTCAGGCCCCAGTTCTTCGCCGAGATAAAGCCCTTCCTTGAGGTCGGGACGTCCCGAGGTCAGCTCGCCCGCGACCGGAAACCAGCCGCGCCATGCGGCGCCGCCCTTGTCCATCGCGATCTTCGCCTTCTCCGCCTCGGGCAGCGCGAAAAAGGCGGCGCTTGCGCTCAGTAAATCGGCGAACACCTCAGGGCCGATCCCGTGCCCCGCAGCATAGAAAAAGCCGAACTCGCGGCACGCTGAATCGATTTGCTGCGCAGCCGCCGCGACCGCCGCCGTGTCCGCCATATGGCGCAGCGGCTCGATATCGATAACGGGAAGACCTTGGTTCATGCCCTTTCCTATCGCAAAGAAGTATCCCCCGCCATCAGTGGCAGATCAGGCAAAAAGCGGCTCCTCGCTCCGCCCGTCCTCGGCGACCTCTTCGAGCAGACCGGCGCGCTTCGCGACGATCGTCGGGACAAGCGCCTGCCCCGCAACATTCACTGCGGTTCGCCCCATGTCGAGGATCGGGTCGATCGCGAGCAAAAGACCCACGCCCTCCAGCGGAAGCCCCAAAGTCGAGAGCGTGAGTGTTAGCATGACCGTCGCACCCGTCAGCCCCGCGGTCGCGGCTGACCCCAGCACCGACACCAATATGATCAGTAGATAATCGTCGATGCCGAGCGCAATGCCATAGAATTGTGCGACGAAAATCGCCGCAATCGCGGGATAGATGGCGGCGCAACCGTCCATCTTGGTCGTCGCGCCAAGCGGCACCGCAAAGGCGGCATAGGCCGGCGGAACGCCAAGGCGACGCTCGACCACATCCTGCGTCACCGGCAGCGTCCCGATCGACGAGCGCGACACGAAACCCAGTTCGATTGCGGGCCAGGCAGCGCGGAAAAAGCGGAGCGGCGAAATGCCGTTCACCCAGAGAAGCACCGGATAGACGAATGCCACGACAAGGAAGAGCCCCGCATAGATGGCGATTGCAAACTGCCCAAGCGAGCCGAGCGCGTCCCAGCCATAGCGCGCGATCGCGTCGCCGATCAGCGCGGCGGTCCCGATCGGCGTCAGGCGGATCACCCACAGCAACAGACGCTTGAAGATTGCGAGCACCGATGCGTTGAAAGTCAGAAAGGCCTCACCCGCAGCCCCAATCCGCACAGCCGCCGTGCCGATCGCAATCGCGAGGATGATGATCTGAAGGACGTTAAACGACAGTGCGGTCGCGGGCGCGCCATCCGCCAATTTGGTCGAGGCGGTCAGCCCAAGGAAATTGGCCGGTATCACCCCTTTGAGGAAATCGAGCCAGCTTCCTGCCGTTGACGGCAGTGCCGCCGCCGACACATCGACCCCGGTTCGAAGGCCCGGTTCGAGAACGACGCCTAACGCGATCCCGATCAGCACCGCGATGAGCGCGGTCGCCGCGAACCAGAGCAAGGTCTGAGCAACGAGCCGCGCAGCATTGGCCAGATCCTTGAGCGCCGCGATCGACGCAACGATCGCGGTGAACACCAAGGGCGGGACGAGCGCGCGCAGCAATTGGACAAAGATCGAACCGACCGTCTGCAAGCCTTCGCCGAGCGCGCTCCCATCGCCGAGACTGCGCGCCCAGAAACCGAGCGCCACGCCCAGAGCGAGACCGATCAGGACCTGCACGCCGAACGAAGGCCAGCGAGAAGCGCGCGCTGCCGTCACCAGGTCAGCCCGACGCGCGCGTAGAGATAACGGCCGTTAAAGCCGAAGGGCGAATAATAGGGGAAACCGACGACGCCGGTGGTGTTGAGCGCAGCGGGGGTCGCATCGGGATAGACGTCGAACAAATTGCTCGCCCCGACCGCGACCTGCGCGCCCTTCACCGGGGCGTAGCGCAGCTCAAGATCGGTGACGACATGCTTGCCGGTCAAGATATCCGCGGCGCCAGTGACGTTGGTCCCCGGCTGATTGACCTCGCCATAATAGGTCGCGCGCAGCGTTGCGCCGAGCGCATCGCCCGACCAGTCAATCGCTCCGGTCACTTTTTCGCGCGGCGTGCCTTCCTCGATCGTCGCGATGCGGTTCCGCCCGAATAGCGGCGGCGCAGGGTTGAGGATCGCGGTCGACGTCGGGATGCGCAGCACATCGACATCGTTGAAATTGGCGGCGACGGTGAAATCGAACGTCCCGATGCTGTCGGTCCGCGCCTTGTAGTTCGCGACGACATCGACACCGCGCGTCCGTGTCTTCAGCCCATTGATGAAGAAGCGCGCCGCGGGAACGTTGAATGGCGCGAGGATCGCCGCAACCTGTGGGCTGAAGCTTGCCTGGATATTCTCCGAAAGCGCAAGCTGATCGCGGATCTTGATCTGATAGGCGTCGACCGTCAGACTGAAATCGCCCGCGCGAATGACCGTACCAACCGAGAAGTTGGTCGACTTTTCAGGCTCCAGCGGCAGACCGCCGAGCGCGGTCGCGACGGGGCTCAACGACGGGAATTGCCCGGTCAGCACCGGCGAGCCATTCTGGATCACCGACGCGACCGAAGTGAAATATTGCTGCTGCAACGATGGCGCACGAAAGCCCGTCGACGCCGTGCCGCGTAGCGCAAACCAGTCGGTCGGATCGAAGCGCAGCGACACCTTGCCATTCGCAGTCGATCCAAAGTCAGAATAATCCTCGACGCGCCCTGCAAGACCGAGCAGCAGCGAAGGCGCCAGCTTCGCTTCGACGTCGATATAGGCACTTGCGTTGCGGCGGCTCTTCTCGACTGCATTCAGCGGCGAGAAGCCGCCAAAGCCCTGCGCGCCCGGCGCCTGTCCTGCGATCGCGCCCGTAAGCGGATAGTCATAGGATGCCCGCTCACCCGCAGTGATCTTATATCCTTCGCGGCGGCCCTCGACGCCAAAGGCGACGTTGAGCTCTTCAAAGACATCGAACTGGCGCGATACGTCGAGCCCGGCAACCCACTGGTCATAAGCGATCGCACCATCATAAAAATTGGTCGGCGAATTGTTGCCATAGGCATAGTTTGCCGAATTGAGCGTGCGGAACTCGATGCGGTTGCGTCCATAGCTGAGGTTCAGGTCGACATTCCATTCGCCAATGTCGCCGCGCAGCCCGACCGCCGAATTGAGATCGCGCGACTTGGTGTTGATCAGCGGCAGAAAGCCGTCGGGCCAGATTTGTGACACGGCCGCTGCCGCCGCGGGAAGCCGCGGGAAGGCCGCGCTTTTGCTATCGCGGTTCTGATAGCCCGCCCAGCCATAGAGCTCGATACCATCGGCAACGGGTGTCCCGGCGTTGATCCACAGCGAATATTGCTCGACCTCGGGATCGCCAAAGCGTCCGGTTATGCGGTTCGGTGTGACGCGCTGGTCGAAGTCGGCGCGATTGGTCGGCTTGCGATCGACATATTCGCCCGAGATGGTGACATAGCCTTCGTCGCCGAGCGCGATCCCCTGCCAACCTGTAACGGTCAGAACAGGCTCGCCGGTGACGCTCCGGCTTCCGCGCGCGGTGTCGATATCGGTCGCATGGAACCCATAGGTCGCCGACACCCCGCCGCCTTCGCGCGCTTCACGCAGCCGGATGTTGATCACGCCTGCGATCGCGTCAGAACCATATTGCGCGGCCGCGCCATCGCGCAGCACTTCGATGCGATCGAGCGCCGCGGTCGGGATAGTGTTGAGATCGACCGCCGCGGACCCGCGACCGACCGACCCGTTGACGTTGAGCAACGCCGATGTGTGGCCGCGCGTCCCGTTGATCAGCACCAAAGTCTGGTCGGGCGAAAGTCCGCGGAGTGTCGCCGGGCGGATCGCATCGGTGCCATCGACCGCCGATGGGCGCTTGAAATCGATCGACGGCGCAATTGTTGCGAGCGCTTGCCCGAGTTCGGTCGACCCCTGACGCCGAAGCGCCTCGCCGCTCAGCACATCGACCGGCGCAGGGGAATCGAGCCGCGAGCGCCCCTGCGCGCGCGTGCCCGTCACGATGATCTCGTCGCCGCCCGCACCATCGGTCGCGCTGTCGGCGACGACAACGTCGCTTTCTTCCTGCGCATGGGCTGGTGCAGCAACAGCAGCGGCAATCGCAAAGATGCTGGTGGCGACGAATTTGGAACACAACATGGGGGAGTCCTCCTTGAACTATGGTCTTTTTTATTTTGCCGTAGAATTATGCCGATTAACTGGGCTGCTTCACCGTCCGCAAATAGGGCTTTACGGTGGTCCAACCTTCGGGAAACAAGCTGCGCGCCGCATCGTCGTCGACCGCGGGAACGATGATGACATCGTCGCCGTGCTGCCAATCGGCGGGAGTTGCGACCTTATGCTTGTCGGTCAGTTGCAGGCTGTCGATCGTGCGCAGGATCTCGGCAAAATTGCGCCCCGTCGAGGCGGGATAGGTCAAGGTCAGCCGGAGCTTCTTCGCGCCGTCGATGACCAGCACGGTGCGAACGGTGTTCGTGTCCGAAGCGTTGGGATGGATCAGGTCGAGCAGATTGGACACGCTACGATCGTCATCGGCGATCAGCGGGAAATTGAGCGCGGTGCCTTGCGTTTCGGCGATGTCGCCCGCCCAGGCATGATGGCTGTCGACCGGGTCGACCGACAGGCCGACCAGTTTCACGCCGCGCTTGGTGAACTCGGGCTTCAGCCGCGCCGCGGTGCCAAGTTCGGTGGTGCAGACGGGGGTGAAATCCTTGGGGTGCGAGAAAAGCACGACCCAGTCATCGCCCGCCCAATCATAAAAGTGGAACGGCCCCTCGGTCGATTCCTGCGTGAAATCGGGGACGATATCGAAAAGCTTGAGCGACATGGACGTTCTCCTCCGGCGCGCGCAGCCCGCTGCGCGTGGAAATGGATTCAGGATGGAAACGGCCGGTCGCCGGGGGATGCGGTAGAGGGGCCGTCGATGGTCTAGCAGCCGCGCCACCGGACGCGCTGCCGAAGAATTCTTATTGAAACGGAAGAAAAACTATCATCTCAACTGATTGCGTTGAGTTTCTTGCGCTCATCGCTTTCGTCCGACCTCGGCCGCACCCAGCACGCGAAGAAAATTGCCGCCCCAGATCGCTGCGACCTGCGCTTCGCTATACCCGCGGCGCAGCAGTTCGCGCGTCACATTGGGCGCTTCAGCTGCGCTGTCGAAACCGATCACCCCGGCGCCATGATCGAAGTCGGTACCGATGCCGACATGCTGCCAGCCGATGCGCTTGGCGATATAGTCGATGTGATTGACGAAATCGGCGAGGCTTGCCTTGGTCCGCGCCGCGGAAATCTCATCGAGATAGGCGCTGCGCTTGGCCTTAGGCAGCGCCTCGCTCCCGTCATAGGTCGATGCATAGCCGGCCGCGAGACCATATTTAGCGCGGATCGCTGCGAACCGCGCGAGGCTCTCGCCATTGGGCAGCGTCAGATAGGAGGTGAACGGCGTCACCTGAACCACCCCGCCCTTCGCCTTGATCGCATCGAGTTCGGCATCGCTGAGATTGCGGCCATTTTCGATCAGGGCGCGCGCCGCCGAATGGGTGGCGACAACGGGAATGCGGCTGAGCGCGACCGTCTGGAGCAAGGCTTCGGTCGAAAGCTGCGACACATCGATCAGCACACCGAGGTCGTTCAGTTTCGCCACCGCTTCGCGGCCGATCGCCGACAGCCCGCCATGCTCGCGCAACGGCTCGCCGGTCTGTGGGCGCGAGGAATCGGCGAAGTCATTATGCCCCGCATGGTCGAACGCAAACACCCGCACACCCTCGGCATAGAGCCGGTCGATCTGCGCCAGATCCTTGCCGATCGACCGCGCATTCTGAAAGCCGATGAGCACCGCAATCTTGCCCTCACCGTTCAAGCGTTCGACATCGGCGGCGCTACGCGCCAAGCCCACGCGGTCGGGCGCCGTCGCAGCGAACGCCTTGATGCGCGCCAGCTTCTCGTCGGCTTCACGCCGCGCCGCCGCGATCCCCGCCGCGTCGCGCGGCCCGGGGCCCACCGCAACGGCGAGCACGATCGCATCGACGCCGCCCTTCTCGAGGTGCGGCAGGTCGGCGCGCGACCCGCCATCGGGAAGATAATAGCGCTTCGGGGTCGAGGGCAGCAGCACATCGGCATGGCTGTCGAGCACCAATATGCGATCATGGATCGCGGCCGCCTCGGCATCGGTCGGCGCCTGCGCCTGGGCAACCATCGGCATCGCAAACAAGGCGCCGACCAAAAGCGCGGCTTTCCATCGTCCCGTCATAAGAATCTCCTGGGGGCACTCGTCTCGCCGCGGTCGGCGTCGAGGAGTCAGATCTTGGTTCGGTCCCTTCACGCCTCCCGCTCGACCGGGCAGAGCGCCGCGCGGGCCGCTTACGCGCCGCTGATGCTGTTCTGCTCGCGCGCCTGGATGACGCGGCTTTTCGGCGGGACGTCGTGGGTCAGCCACACATTGCCGCCGATCTCGGAACCCGCGCCGATTGTCACGCGGCCAAGGATCGTCGCCCCCGCATAGATGACGACATCATCTTCGACGATCGGATGGCGCGGAATGTTGCGCACCATCACGCCCGCATCGTCGGCCGAAAAGCTCCGCGCGCCCAACGTCACGCCTTGATAGAGGCGCACATTGCGCCCGAGGATCGCCGTTTCGCCGATCACGACTCCGGTGCCATGGTCGATGAAGAAGCTGTCGCCGATCTGCGCGCCCGGATGAATGTCGATCCCCGTTTTGTCATGCGCGACCTCGGCGATGATCCGCGCGACCAGCTTGGCGCCGTCGATATGGAGTTGATGCGCGAGCCGATGATGGATGATTGCCAGCATCGAGGGGTAGCAGATCAGCACTTCATCGACACTGCGCGCCGCTGGGTCGCCGCGCCACGCCGCCTCGACGTCGGTGTCGAGCAGACGTCGCAACGCGGGCAGTCTCTGCGTGAAATTGTCGACGATTTCGCGCGCGCGGGCATCGACGGCATGAACCGTCTCGTCCGCCATCGCATAGATCAACTCCAGCCGTATCTGACCGTAAAGCCGCGCGAGCGTCGTCTGCAGCGTCTGTTCGACGAAGACATGCTCGTTATGCGGGCGCACGAAATCGGGGCCGAGGCGCAGCGGATAAAGCGCGCCGCAGAGCGCGCCAACGATCTTCCCAAGGTCGCCGCGCGACGGAAATCCCTCGCTGCCATATTCGGCATTATGGCCATAGGCATCCCGCCATTCACGGCGGATCTCAGCGAGCTCGGACGCAACCGCAGCGACGCCATCGGTCAGTTCCGGCTGCGCGGCGTCGGCAGTGTCGATCATAGGCCGAGGCGCCGCCAGAATTCGTGCGCTGTAACGCGCTCGCTCTCGACCGAAGGCGACCAGGATGGGTGCGGCAATGGCGGATGCACAGCGGGGCGTCGGCGGTTTGTGGGGCGGGGTCGGTTTCTCATCTCGCATCTCCTTTTCACAGAAGCACGAATCCGACTTGGGGCCAGTCTTCGTGCGCTTTAGCCGTTGGTGACGCGGAGCAAGCTGACAGACATCAAAAGCCGCGAGATCCGAAGACCTGCGTTTTATCTACTTATTTGATTGAGATATGTCGCGCCAAGCTTTCTTCGCATCGCGAAAGGAAAAGTTTGAGCCGGGTCCTGGAACCCGAACGCGCCGCTTATGCGTCGCCTTCGACCGCCAGCGCATCGCGAAACTTCGCAAGCCGCGCGACTGCTTCGTCTAGGATCGCGGCATCCTTGGCAAAGCACAGGCGCAATATGTGGCGCGGTCCGTCGCCTTCGCACAACGCCGACACGGGGATCGACGCAACCCCCGCCTCGCGCACCGCGCGTTCGCTGAACGTCCGATCGTCTAACGCAACCCCCGAAGCCGCCAGGTCGATGCAAAGGAACCAGGTCGCCTCGCTCGGCAACACGACGAAACCCGCATCGGCCAGACCGCTTGCCAGCCGCGCCCGCGCCGCCGCCCAAGCGGTACGCTGCGCCGCGAACCATGTATCGGGCCGGACGAGTCCCTCGGCCACCGCCCATTGCAGCGCGGGCGGCGTCGTGAAGGTCAGAAACTGGTGCGCACGTCCGATCGCACGCGCCAGATCGGGCGCGGCCGACAGCCAGCCGACCTTCCATCCAGTGAGCCCGAAGATCTTGCCCGCCGATCCGATCTTCACCACGCGGTCCGCCATACCTGGCATCGCCATCAACGACTTTTGAGCCACGCCGTCGAAGCGCACATCCTCCCAGACCTCGTCGCATATCGCGATCAGGTCGTGGCGACGGCACGCATCTGCGATCATCGCCAGTTCGCTCTCGGTCGCGACCTTTCCCGCCGGATTGAGCGGGTCGTTGAACATCAGCAACCGGGTCCGCGGCGTGATCGCGCGCTCAAGCGCGTCGGCATCATAATGCCAGTTCGGCGGGCTCAGCCCGACCGATACCGGGGTCCCGCCTGCCCGCCGGATAACCGGCGCATAACTGTCATAGGCGGGCTGAAAAAGAATGACTTCATCGCCCGGCCCGACCAGCGCCAGCAGCGACGCAGCCAGCGCCTCGGTCGCCCCCGATGTCACGATAATCTGATCGCGCACCAGTTCCAGCCCTTGACGCCGCCGATAGAAACCGCAGATCGCGTCGCGAAGCTCGGCAAGACCGAAGGCTGGCGGATATTGGTTCGACTTCTCGCTGAGCGACCGCGCCGCAGCCTCGATCATGTCAGGCGACGGTGGCTCGTCGGGAAAGCCCTGCCCCAGATTGATCGCACCATGCGCATTGGCGAGCCCCGACATATGCTCGAAGATCGTCGGCGCCATCGCATCATAGACTGGATGTATGCGGCTCATTCCCACTCCGGCAGCTAGCGTCTCCGCTCAGCGAATGATCGCTATGGCGACGACTGTAAAGATCGCTTCGGTCCCGCTTCAGAGTCGCGCAGCGCTTGATCCAAGCACGAATGCCGTTGATCCACCCACCGCGCCGCCATCTCGGCAAAAAGACGAATTTTGAAATATGACTTTAAGTCATTTTATTTGCATGATAATTGAAACAATCCGACGACGATCGAATGCAAAAAGTTTCTATAATTGAAAATTATGTCCCTGTTGGGGTTGATTTTTCTGATCAATCGGACTTTATAGAAATTCGCAAAGACGGAGGTCTGTAGGACCTTGCGGTGAAAAAAACAAAAACACCGGCAGGCATCAGAGTTTCGCCGTCGATTGGACAAAGGGGATATCTATGAAGGTCACTCAATCGTGCTGGCTTGCCGGCACCGCACTCTCCATGCTGGTCAGTCTGACCCCGGCCTATGCGCAAGCGGACACCGCAGCGACCGACACCGCCTCGGACCAGGAAATCGTCGTCAGCGGCTCGCGCATTCAGCGCGAAGGTTTTGACGCACCGACGCCGACGACCGTGATCGGCGAAGCCGAACTTGCTCTCGGCAACCGTCCCAGCATCGCGCAGGTCCTGAACGACGCCCCCCAGTTCCGCGCGACCTCGACCCCGTCGACGACGCCCGGCAATACGAGCAGCGGCGTTTCGACCGCCGACATGCGCGGCCTCGGCGCGGTTCGCACTCTCACCCTTCTCAACGGCCATCGCTTTGCCGGTGCCAATGACCTCAACATCGTGCCGCAGAGCCTCGTCAAGCGCATCGACGTCGTCACCGGCGGCGCATCTGCGGCTTGGGGTTCGGGCGCTGTCGCAGGCGTCGTCAACATCATCCTCGACGACGATTTCACCGGCTGGCGCATGGGCGTGCAGTCGGGCATTTCGTCGCGTGGCGATGCGGCGCGCTATGGCGCCGACATCGCATGGGGCACCGATTTTGCGGGCGGCCGAGGCCATTTCATGGTGGCCGGCGAATATATGAAAGAGCTTGGCGCGCTCAGCCGTGACGACCGCCCGAATCTGGAATCGGGCGTATTCCAGCGTCCCGATGGCAGGCTCGAGCTGGTGCGCGACCCCAATTCGACGCAGCTTTACAACGGCGGCTCGATCCTCCGCGCTACCGGCGTTCCTTATAATCTGGTGTTTAATCCCGACGGCAATATCGGCGCGTTCCCGCTGGGCAGTGTGACGCAGGGTGCAACCACCGTCGGCGGCGGCGGCCAGAACATCTTCGATTATGTCGCGGTCAGCACCCCCTATGATCGCATCAACCTGTTTGGCCGCGCCAGCTATGACGTCACCGACTCGCTGAAGGTCTGGGCGAATTTCAGCTATCACCGCATGTCGGCCAACTATCGTTTCTTCCCTGAAACGCCCGCCGTGGTGATCATGCCCGACAACGCTTTTCTGACGCAAGCGAACCGCAATCAGCTTGCCGCTGCAGGCGTCGTCGGTCCCTTCCTTCTTGGCCGCGTGATGGACGATGTCGGCGAAGACGGCGCGATGAAGTTCAAATATAGCCGCCGCAATCTCGAAGGTTCGATCGGGTTTTCGGGCACTTTCGGCGACAGCTGGAATTATGAGGGATATTATAATCACGGCGAAATCCGTCTGAACCAGGGGTTGAACAACCAGCGGATCAAGTCGCGCTTTACGAACGGCGTCGATGCCGTGCTGGTTGGCGGCACGCCCACCTGCCGCATCAATGCTGACGCATCGACGACGAACAACGACCCTAGCTGCGTCCCGATCAACCTGTTCGGCAATGGCAGCATTTCCGATGCGGCCGCGGCATGGGCCTTCGGTGGGTCGCAGATCATCTACACAATCAAGCTTGATGCAGCCGGCGCCAGCCTTTCGGGCCAGCCTTTCTCGACCTGGGCAGGCCCAGTTGACATCGCGATCGGCACCGATATGCGCTGGGAAGAACAGGTCACCAACTATGTTGATCCGCTCTCGCAGGCAAATGCGCTCGGCACGCTCAACTCGTCGGCGACGAACGGCGGCTTCAACGTCAAGGAAGCGTTTGCCGAAGTGAACGTGCCGCTGCTCGACATTACCGATGTCCTGAAGCTCGAGATCAACGGTGCAGCACGCTATTCGGATTACAGCACCAGCGGCGGCATCTGGTCGTGGAAGACCGGCGGCACCTTGCGCATCGCCAACGATCTTCTGCTCCGTGCCGTCTATTCGCGTGATATCCGGTCACCCAGCATCACCGAATATTTCCTAACGCGTTCGACGAACATCGGCAGCGTGGTCGATCCGTTCCAGGGCACAACGCAGAATAATGTCGTGGTTTATGGGGGTGGCAACGTCAATTTGACGCCGGAGATTTCGCATACGCTGACGCTCGGCGGCTCCTATTCGCCCAGCTTTGCGCGCGGTCTTCGTCTGTCGGTCGATTATTATGACATCGACATCGACAATGTGATCACGACGGTCACGGCGAACGACATTCTTCAGCAATGCTTCCGGAACGCGCCGAACGATCCGACCTGCGGTGGTACGATCGCGCGCGAAGCGAACGGCACCATTGGTTCAATCACCAACGGTTATCGTAATCTTGCCAATTACCGCACGCGTGGTCTCGACATCGAAGCATCGTATCGGACGCCGCTCGGCAACGGCAACCTCACCTTCCGTGCGCTGGCGAACCATGTGTTCAACCTCAAGATCAATGGTGCGGATGTGTCGGGCATCGTCGGCGGCGACACCGCCTTCTCGACCCCGAAATGGCGCGGGACGGGCACGATAGCGTTCGACAACGACAGCTTCGGTGCAAACGTCCGCGTTCGCTATGTCGCTGGCGGTGATTACAGCACGCTGCCAATCATCAACAATGGCGTGAGCAGCCGCACCTATGTCGATCTGGGCGTCCAGTTCAAAACCGGACCGTTCACGCTGTTCGGCAACGTCAACAACCTGTTCGATCGCGATCCGCCGATCACGCCTTACACCAATCCGAATTATGACGTGATTGGCCGGTACATGTCGGCGGGCGTGAAGCTCAACTTCTAGCTCTTTAAAAAGGGTAGTCCCGGGGGCGGCGGTATCGATGATGCCGCCGCCTTTCTTTTGTGCCGCGACAGCGCGGTCGCAGAACGGGATTTTGGCAGTACCAGAGCGCCGCTTAAAGCCACAAAAGCCCTCGCATGCGCGCGTCTAATTTGTGTCCCTTGTGGCTTTAGTGACGATAGTCTCTCAGGTCAGGCCCGCGCTAAAGCGACAAAATATACGCACAGGCACTTTGAAACTGTCTCCTTTGTCGCTTCAGGAGGATATTGCGAAAAGCCAGCAATTTTAAAGAGCAGACAAGACGCTGGCACGGCGCGACAAAGTAGGACAGCGGTTTTTTCGAGGCTTTAGTCGCGTCAGCTTTGGGCTGGGAAGCGGACGGTTCTCAACCCCTCCTCTCCTGAGGAGGGGCAGTGAGACTTGGTTTGGCGTAGCCGGACCTAGTCGCAACGGGGTGGTGGGCGCGCCCTCGCTCTATGCTCCAAACACCACCCCGCTGCGACTAGCGAACAAGTTCGCAAGTCTCGCAGGCCCCTCCTCTAAAGTGGAGGGGCTGAATATCCGCAGAGTCCGCAATCGGTCGCTTCCAAGCGTCAGTCACCCCGGGCTTGCCGTGGGGTGACGTTTCAGGTTGCAAGGGGTGGCTGGGGCGAAGGAGGCAATTAAGCCGTTCGTCCCTCTACCGCCGTTGCGCGCTAGTCCCCCTCACCGGCTACGCCGCACGGAGGGGCAGGTCGGCTTTCAGTCGCCCTTTGGCGCCCAGGTCGGATCGACCCGGCGCACTGCGCCGTCGAGCGACCGTAGCAGCAGGGCGGCGGCGGCGGCGATCAGCCCGAGCATCGCAAAGAAGGGCGCCTGATCCATATGGCTCCACAGCATCCCGACGAGCCCCGCCGACAGGCTGCCCGTGAAGATCGCGAGATACCAGGCCGCGACCGTCGTGGCACCGAGCCGCGGCGGCGCGAGCCGGGCGAAGAGTCCGAGACCAGTCGGCAGAACAAGAAGCTCGCCAAAAGTGAAGACCGCAAAGAACAACGCGAACCACAGCCAGGGCGCCTTTGCGTCGCCGCTGCTCCATTCGACCGCCGCGAGAAGCATATAGGCCGCAGCAACGACGAGCGCGCCGAGCGCCATACGCCGCGCCGGCGACGTGTCTTTTCCCGCATCGGCACGGCGGTGCCAATAAGCAAGCAGTGGCGGCGTCATCAGCATGACAAGCAGCGGATTGAGCGACTGGAACCAGGTCATCGGAATCGTGAAACCGCCGAGACCGCGATCGAGGCCGGTGTCGGCCCACAGCGCGACCGTGTTGCCGACCTGTTCATAC
>JAURVS010000050.1 GCA_030655355.1 Sphingopyxis sp. | reverse complement strand
CGCGGCGCGATCGTCAACACCGCATCGGTCGCGGCTGAAGACGGCCAGATCGGTCAGGCAGCCTATTCGGCGTCGAAGGGCGGCGTTGTCGGCATGACGCTCCCGATCGCACGCGATCTCGGCAACGAGAATATCCGCGTCAACACGATCCTGCCGGGCATCTTCGACACCCCCCTGCTTGCGGGTGCGCCGCAGCCGGTGCGCGACGCGCTCGGCGCCTCGGTGCTCAACCCGAAGCGGCTTGGCGTTCCCGACGAATATGCCAATCTTGCCATGTGCATGATCGAAAATGGCTATTTCAACGGCGAGGACGTCCGCCTCGACGGCGGCATCCGTATGGCGCCGCGCTGATATGCCGAAACCGGAAAGCTGGCGGCTCGACGCCGCCAGCTACCCCGTCGCAATCGAATTGCAGACGCGATTTCAGGACATGGATATCAATGGCCATCTCAACAATGTGGCCTTTGCTGCGCTGTTCGAGAGCGGGCGTGTCCTGCTGAACCGCCAGGTCCGGCCGCTCGAGGAGCGTCCGCCGAACGAACGCACGATGGTCGCGGCGGTCGAAATCAACTATCTTGCCGAGGGCAATTTCCCCGATCCCGTCCGGATCGCGACGGGAATTGGCCGGCTCGGCACATCGAGCTGGACGATCGTGCAGGCGATGTTTCAGAACGGCCGCCCGATCGCGACTTGCGACACGGTCGTCGTGTGCCGCACCGACGGTCAGGCCAAACCGCTCCGCGCCGAAATGGTCACGGAACTCGAAGCGAATCTGGTGACGCCGGTCTAGAGATTCTTGTCGGCGTCGGGGACCGAGCGGATCAGGTCCCGCGCAAAACCGATCAGGCCGATCTGGCGGCGGCGCTTGAGCCGTTCGGCGCGCAGGATCGCGCGGACCTCGTCGAAACAGCCTTCGACATGGTCGTTGATCAGCACATAATCATAGCCGTCCCAGTGGCTGATCTCGTTCGCGGCGCGTTCCATGCGCGCGGCGATCACTTCGTCGCTGTCGGTGCCGCGCGAGCGGAGGCGGCGTTCGAGCTCCTCCATCGTCGGCGGCAGCACGAACACGCGCACGACGTCGGGTCCCGCCTCTTGATACAGTTGCTGCGCGCCCTGCCAGTCGATGTCGAAGAGCACGTCCTTGCCCGCCGCGAGCATAGCTTCGACCGGCGCGCGCGGCGTGCCATAGCGGTGGCCGAAGACATGCGCCCATTCGAGAAACTCGCCGTCAGCGGCCATCTTCTTGAAAGTTTCGGTATCGACGAAATGATAATGGACGCCGTCGACTTCGCCAGGCCGCGGAGTCCGCGTCGTCGCGGAAACGGATAGCGCGATATCCTTGTCGGCTTCGAGCATCATTCTCGAGATGGTAGTCTTGCCTGCGCCCGAGGGCGAGGAGAGGACGAACAACACGCCGCGGCGGTTCAGGTGGACGCTTTCAGCCATGGGCGCTATTCGCCAAAGCCGCGGCGCGGGTCAAGCGTCGTGTGGTGGTTTCACGCAGTGAAACAGGGGGAATGGGACATGGCAGGAATTTCACGAACGGGATGGCTGGTTGCTGCGGCGCTCGTCGCGCTGCTGGCGGTCATCCTGATCGGGATGGGGCGCCCGCCGATCTGCCCATGCGGGACGATCAGCCCGTGGCACGGTGCCGTGCAATCGAACCAGAACAGCCAACAGATTTCCGACTGGTACAGTTTCAGCCACGTCATCCACGGTTTCATCTTCTATGGGCTGTCACGCTGGCTGCTTCCGAAACAGCCCTTGTGGATCGCGCTGGCGCTAGCCATCGGGATCGAGGGCGCGTGGGAAATCCTCGAAAATTCGCCAATTATCATCGACCGGTATCGCGAAGTGACGATGGCTTTCGGCTATTCGGGCGATTCCGTACTTAATTCGGTGAGTGATGCCCTGTTCATGGTGCTCGGCTTCATCGTCGCCAGCAAGCTGCGCTGGTGGGTCACGGTCGCGCTCGCGATCATCTTCGAGCTCTTCACCTTGTGGACGATCCGCGACAATCTGACGCTCAATGTGCTGATGCTCGTCTCGCCGATCGAAGCAGTGAAAGAATGGCAGGCCGGCGCTTAGCGCGCGGTCAAACACGTTTGCGGCCGAAGCTGCCGGGCTTGGCCACGGGAGCCTCTCCAGAAGCGGGGCCCTCCCGGCGGCTCATGTAACGCGCGATGGCGGCATCGGGATCGAATGTCTCAGGAGAAACATCGACCGCATCGGGCTTTGTAGGCGGTAAGGGCTTATCGTTGCGCGGCGTCCCCGGCTTGTCGAAAAAGATCATCTTGAACGCCCAAGCAAAACAGACAAATGCGGCAATCAATATGACCAGCGCCGTAAGATGATAGCCGAGCCTCGCGCCTGCAGCGGCCGAAAGATCGCCCGAAAGTTCAAGCTGACGGCTTAAAAATTTCAGCGCGAAGCCGACCGAAATGAGCGCGAATACGCGAAAACCGGGTTGGTTCATCGTCATGATGCGCGGCATAGCGCCGCATGATGAGCATTTTCTTAAAAGCGGCGCGGGCTCAATGCAGCGCGCCGCTGCGCCCGTTCACGTCGACGGGAATCGCGGGCGGCAACGCATCGCCGATCGTCTGGCCATCGGTCGGTACTTCCGCCGTGCCGGCATAGGTGTCGACAACGCCCGCATTGGCGAGTTGGGGATCGAGCGCATGCGCTTCTTCGGCAGCCTTGCGCGCTTCGGCGCGCTCCGCCCATTTCTTGGTAAGATAGCCCGCCGCTACCGTGGCCGCGAGCATCGCATAACGCTGCGGAAAGAGCCGCCGCGCTGCGAACAGCGTTCCTGCGCCGATTACGGCGCCCGCCATGGGATGGTTGCCCTTTTGACGTCCAATGGCGCTTCCGAGAACGCCGCCAACGATCCGACCGATCATCTTACTCTCTCCTTTGCCATATCAATCCCCGGAAGGCCCCGCGGGTTCCCGTTCAGTTGTCGGGCCCAAGCATCATGCGCGGATCGACCAGATGGTCGAACGTCGCGGCGTCGACATAGCCGAGGTCTAGCGCGGCTTCCTTCAGCGTGCTGCCGTTTTCATGGGCGTGCTTCGCGATTTTTGCTGCCTTGTCATAACCGATTTCGGGCGCCAGCGCAGTGACGAGCATCAGCGAGCGATTCATCAGATCGTCGATGCGCGCTCGGTTTGGCTCGAGCCCAACGACACAATGCTCTGTAAACCCTGCCATGCCGATGGCGAGCAAATCGATCGACCGAAGGACGTTGGCGCCGATCAGCGGCTTAAAAACATTCAGCTCGAGATGGCCCTGAAGTCCGCCAACGGTCACCGCTTGGTGATTGCCGATCACCTGCGCGGCGACCATCGTCAGCATCTCGCACTGGGTCGGATTGACTTTGCCGGGCATGATCGAACTGCCGGGTTCGTTTGCGGGCAGATCGAGCTCGCCGAGGCCCGCGCGCGGGCCGGAGCCGAGAAGGCGGATGTCGTTCGCGATCTTGGTCAGCGCGACGGCGAGCGTGTTCAGCGCGCCCGAGAAGAAGACGAGCCCGTCGTTCGACGCCAGCGCCTCGAACTTGTTGCGCGCAGGTTCGAATGCAATGCCGGTGCTGTTCGACAAGTCGGCGGCCATTGCGATGTCGAAACCGGCGGGCGCGTTGAGCCCGGTGCCCACCGCCGTGCCGCCCTGCGCGAGCTTGCAGATATTGTGCGTCAGCGCGCCTTCGATCCGCGCACGGCACGCGATAAGCTGCGCGACATAGCCCGAAAACTCTTGGCCGAGCGTCAGCGGGGTCGCGTCCTGCAAATGGGTCCGGCCGATCTTGACGATGTCACTCCATGCGCGTGTTTTGGCTTCGAGCGCCTCGGTCAGCGCGATCAGCGACGGCAGCAGCCGGGTAGTTGTTTCGATTGCGACCGCGACGTGCAGCGCAGTGGGGAAGCTGTCGTTAGACGACTGGCCCATGTTGACATGATCGTTCGGGTGGACGGGCGACTTGCCGCCGCGCGTGCCTGCGAGCGCTTCATTGGCGACGCCCGCGATGACTTCATTCGCATTCATGTTCGATTGGGTGCCGCTTCCGGTCTGCCAGATCGCGAGTGGAAATTGGTCATCAAATTTACCCGCGACGACGGCGTCGGCGGCGATCGCAATCGCATCTGCGACCCCCGCATCGAGCCCATGATCGCGATTGACCCGCGCGGCCGCCCCCTTGATCCGGGCCAGCGCATGGACGATCGGCAGAGGCATACGCTCGTGCTGCGGGAAGGCGAAATTGTGACGGCTGCGCTCGGTCTGCGCGCCCCAATAGGCGTCGCCCGCTACCTCAATCTCGCCAATGCTATCGCTTTCAATCCGCACGCTCATGTCACCAACATCCTCGTCACCAGCACCGATCCGGCCCAGATCATCGCAACTAGCCCCAGAAATTGCCAATATCCGCTCTCACCCACACGGCGGCGCAGCCACGCGGCGGCGAGCCATACGAGCAACAGCGCAGGGGTGAGGATCATGAGGCTGAAGCGCAGCAAGCCGTCGGCGATCTGTCCGCGCGTCTTGGCCTCTTCGAATAATGTATAGCCCTCGACGCTCCACCAGAAGGCTGCGGACAGGACGACCATGCCCGCGAGGGCCCAATATTGCCAGAAACGGCTGGGGGGCCATGGCGGTGCCATGACGCTATCTCTTCTTGCCGAAATCCACCGTCACGACGTTCGACCCATCTTCGCTTGTCACTTCGGGGCGATCATTGTCGGCCTCGTCATGCGGTTCGGGCTGCGCTTCGTCATCGTCGCTGACCTGGAACTGCAGCCCGAAATCCACCGACGGATCGACGAAAGCGGTGATCGCGGCATAGGGGATCGTCAAGATCGAAGGCGTCTGGTTGAACGACAGGCCGACGCTGAAATGATCGTCCTCGACCTTCAGATCCCAGAAACGGTTCTGAAGCACGATCGTCATTTCATCGGGAAATTTCGCGATCAGATGCGCGGGAATATCGACGCCGACGGCCTGCGTCTTGAAGGTGATATAGAAATGATGTTCGCCCGGAAGGCTGTCATATCCCACGATCTGGCTCAGCACGCGGCCGACCACGGCGCGCAGGGCGTCCTGCACGATTTCGTCATAGGGAATCAGGCTATCGCGTACATCGTCACTCATGGGGCGAGGGGATGAACGGCGCGCGTTCGCGGGTCAAGGGGGGAGAGTCGCCTTGCGCTGCGAAAAGTGGGTGCTATGGGGGCGCCATGCGAACCGCCACAGTCCAGCGCACGACCAAGGAAACGGATATCGCGATCGCCGTCAATCT
>JAURVS010000015.1 GCA_030655355.1 Sphingopyxis sp. | reverse complement strand
CCTGCCCGGCCCCTTCACGATGACTCAGCAAGCCGAAAATGGCTGGTATCCCGATGCCAAGTCGCTCGCGATGGATTATGCCGATGCGGTCAATGCCGAGGTTAAGGATCTGTTCGCGGCCGGGGTCGATGTCGTCCAGCTCGACGAGCCCTATCTTCAGGCGCGCGCCGACGAAGCCGAATATTATGCGATCGAGGCGATCAACCGGGCGCTCGACGGGGTCGACGGGACGACCGCGCTGCACATCTGTTTCGGTTATGCGATGGTGCATCATGGCGCCGGGTCGACGAAGCCAAAGCCCAAGGCTTACGACTTCCTCGCCGAACTCGAAGCGTCGGCGATCGACGTGATCTCGATCGAGGCGGCGCAGCCGGGGCTCGACCCCGCAATCCTCGCCGAACTGCCGACGAAGACGATCATGTATGGCGTGCTCGACCTGTCGATTCCCGAAGTAGAAACCCCCGAAGTGGTCGCGGGACGTATTCGCGAGGCGCTGCGCTATATCGACGCCGAGCGCCTCTGGATCGCACCCGATTGCGGGATGAAATACCATAGCCGCGACCATTCGCAGGCGAAGCTGAAGGCGATGGTCGACGGCGCGGCATTGGTGCGCGCTGAGTTGAAATGAATCTCCCCTCCCGCTTGCGGGAGGGGGCTATGCGTCGATAAACCGGCTCAGCAAATTTGCGACCACCTCAGGCGCCTCGACCGTAGGCAAATGCCCGACACCCGGCACGACCTCCAGTCGCGCTCCGGGGATGGCCTCCAAGATTTCGTCATGATGCGCGCGGCTTGTGATGCCGTCCTTCTCGCCCCAGATCAGCAGCGTCGGCACAGCAATCTCGCCGAGCCGCGGGCGGCTGTCGATCCGCGCCATGATCGCGCATTGCTGCGCAAGGAAGGTGTCGGCGCCGGTATCGGCGGCCATCGTGCGCGCGACCGTCAGCAGCCGGTCGTCACCGCGCTTGTCTTCAGGAAACAGGATGGGAATCCGCTCCTCGACCACCTGATCGAACTGGCCGTTTTCGACCAGATCAATATAGCCCTGTCGCCGCGCGGTCTGCGCCGGGCCGTCGGCCGAAGCGAGCGTGGATATCAGCGCGAGCTTCGCAACACGATCGGGCGCGCGGCGCATCACCTCGAATGCGACGAAGCCCCCCATCGCATGGCCGACGAGCACGAACTTAGGCGGGGCGTTGTCGAGCAGGCGCTGCGCAAAGCCTTCGATCGTGTCGTCAGTGCGATTGTCGGCGATGATGACTTCGCGGCCCGGCCACTGGTCGATCAGCGGCTGCCAAACGGCATCGGTCAGAAGCTGACCCGTAATCAGCACGATAGGAAGCGACATTCAGACCACCTGATGCAAGAGCGATTCGCCGGCGACGAGGCGGCGGCAATTTTCCTGCGCGACCGTGAGGCTGCGCACGAGCGTTTCGGGGGTGAGCCAGGCGATATGCGGCGCGAACACCGCATTCGGTAAACCGAGCAGCGCGTTACCTCGCGGCAAAGGCTCCTCGCCGAACACATCGAGCCCTGCGCCGAGCAAATGCCCCGTCGTCAACGCCTCGACCAGCCGTGCCTCGTCGACCAATTCGCCGCGCGCTGTGTTCACCAATATCGCGCCTCTCTTCATCGCGAACGGATCGATCGATCCGCGCGTTTCATCGGTCAGCGGGATATGCAGCGACACGATATCGCTTGTCGCGAGCAGGCGGTCGAGCGGCAGAAATTCGTACGCCACGTCGCGCGGGCTGCGCGCGGTGTAAACGACCTTCGCGCCCAGCGCTTCGAGGACGGGCGCGAGCCGCTGCGCCGAATTGCCGAACCCGACCAGTCCAACGGTGCGTCCCGCGACTTCGCCGACGCTGTCGAGTTCGGACGGGTCCGCGGCCCACCCCTCGCCGACCCGCGTGCGCGCGTCGAAAAAGCAGGTGCGGCGCAGCACCGCCATCATCAGCGACAGAGCCATTTCGGCGACCGCCTGGCTGTTCGTCCCCGGCATGTTGCACACCGCGACGCCATGTTCGCGGGCGGCATCTAGCGCGATCGTGTTCACGCCGACCCCCAGCTTCTGGATCAGTTTCAGCTTTGGCGCCGAAGCGATGAAATCGGCCGTCACGGGCGTCAGCACATGGAGCAGCGCGGTAACCTCTTCCGCCACTTCGTCGAGCGGGGCGGCCTCGTCGACATGCGTTACCGCGCCGGGACCGAAAATCCTGTCGACCGCTTCGCGAAATCCCGGGCTCGGGCGGGCGTGGAGGACGATCATGCCGCGACGGCCCCGATCGATCCGGCAAAGGCGGAGAAGCCCGCGAACACCGCATCGCTGCCCATCGCTTCCTCGATCCGCAGCATCTCGTTCCACTTCGCCATGCGTTCCGACCGGGTAAAACTACCGACCTTCAACTGCCCGGCGTTCCATCCCGTCGCCAGATGCGCGATCGTGATATCTTCGCTCTCGCCCGATCGCGCCGAAACGATCGCACCCCAGCCCAGCGCGACCGCTGCGTCGAGCGCTGCCTTCGCCTCGGTGACCGTCCCCACCTGATTGACCTTGATCAGCGCCGCATTGCACACCGCCGCATCGCCCGCGCGCGTAACGCGTTCGGCGCTCGTCACCAGCACATCGTCGCCGATGATCTGAACTGTGTCGCCGACCGCCGCGGTCACTGCGGCCATCGTCGTCCAGTCGTCCTGTCCTGCCGGATCTTCGACCGACAGGATCGGATAGGCTTTCGTCCATTCGATGATCCGCGCCGCCATCTCCTCGGCCGGCAGCCGCCGGTCGTCGAGCGCGAGATTATAGCCCGACGCATCGCCGAGTTCGTTCGCCGCGATATCGAGCGAGATGAAGACCTCGTCGCCCGGCCGATGACCGCTCGCCTCGATCGCGCGCGTCAACGTGTCGAGCGCATCCTCGTTCGACGCAAAATTGGGCCACCAGCCGCCTTCGTCTGCAACCCCCGACAGCGGCCCCTTCGCCTCCATCAGCCGGCCCGCGGCGCGATAGACATCGTCGGTGATTTCGAGCGCGCGGCGGAAGCTCCCCGCTTTGGGGCACATGATCATGAAATCCTGCACATCGGTGCGCCGCCCCGCATGCGCGCCGCCGCCGAAAATCTGGATTTCGGGGAGCGGAATGCGAACCTTGCGGCCCTCGGCAAGATAGCGCCACAGCGGCTCGCGCGCGTCCGCAGCCGCGGCGTGCAACACCGCCATCGATACCGCGACAATGGCATTTGCGCCGAGCCGCCCCTTGTTGGCGGTGCCATCAAGCGCGCATAGCGCCGCATCGACCGCCGCCTGATCGCGCGCATCCATGCTCGAGATCGCGGCAGCGATCTCGGCGCCGATCCCTGCCACCGCACCATTGACGCCGAAACCGCCGAACGCCTCTCCCCCATCGCGCAGATCGATCGCTTCATGCGCGCCGCGCGACGCGCCCGCCGGTGCGATCGCGCGACCGATCGCGCCCGATTCCAGAACCACCTCGGCCTCGACGGTAGGTCGCCCGCGCGAATCCCAGAGTTGGCGACCGGTGACGGAGGCGATACGCGAAGTCATGAGAGAGTCCTTTTCCATTGGGTTACCAGCGCGTCGAGCGGCGACGGCGCAAGGATGAGCGCGCGCGCCTGTTCGCGCACGACAGTTTTGTGTTCAGCGTCGGTCAGATAGGGCGCGGGCGACTTGCCCTCGACGCGTGCGAGCAGCAGCGCGGCGGTAAGCTTGCCCGCGCGGAGCAGCAAATCGCTCGAGTCTTCCCAGTCGATGCCCGCGCGATAGGCGTCGACCAGCGCCGCCGCCGCCGCGCCCAGTCGCGCATCATCGAGCCACACGGCTTTCAGCAGCAGATGCGTCGTACAAAAGGCAAGATCGAACGCCGGGTCGCCGTAAACCGCGCACTCGGCGTCGAGGAACACCGGGCCATCGGCGCTGACGAGGATATTCTTGGGGCTGACGTCGCCGTGCACCAGCGCGATCTTGCGCGCCGACAGATCGGCCGCAATTGCGCGCAGCGTGGGCGCCAGCTCTGCGTCATGATCGGCAACGTACAGGATGAAGGGATCGACGCGGAGCGCCGCGAACATCGCATCGTTCGGAAACGCCGCGCGGTCGGCATCATTGTCCGCCGTCGCCGAATGCACCGCCGCAATCCCGCGCCCGACCGCCGCGGCGAAATCGGCATCGACGCGCCCCGCGATCAACTCATCCTTCCATACCGGGCAGCCGGGGAGGAAGCGCATGGCAAAGGCATGGCCGGTCGGCAGTTCGGCCAGCACTTCGGGCGCCAGCCGCGCATCGACCCCGCGCGCGCGGCGGAGCCAGCGGACTTCGCTGGTGCCGCGCTCGACCGGCGCGAGCCATTCGGCGGCAACGCGAAGCTGCGCCAGCGGCCGCTTGACGACGATCGGCCCCGTCGGCGTCTCGACTTTCCATACGTCGCACGACACGCCGCCGGTCAGCGGTTCGAGCACGACGTCGCCGTTATCGATCAGCCCCGCGGCGCGCAGTTGTCCAACGATATCGGCGTCGCCCTGCTCCACTTACAGCTTCTCCCGAATCCAGCTTCCGACCAGATCCGCGGCGGTCTGGCGTTCCTCGATCGAATCCTCGAAATAATGCGCGCCGGTGATCAGTTCGAGCTTCTTGTCGGTGCTGCCAAGGAAGTCGAAGATCTTGCGAGCGTCGCTGGGGAATACGCCAGTGTCGGCGGTCCCCTGCACGACGAGCGCCGGCGTATCATGCTTGGCCAGATGCGGCTGGCCCTGGCACGGCGAGGTTTCGAGGCTCCACATATTGAGCCACGTCTTCAGCGTGTTGGCGCGGCCGATACTCGGCGTGCGGTTGGCGATTGCGGGGTCACCGCGATAGCACCAGTTCGGCTTGCGATCCGACGGATCGATCGCCGGATCGACGCAACGGATATCGCCCCAGCACCGGAACATCGGAAAGATGCGATCGGGGATCCCGGCGTCATTGAGGCGCTTCAATTCCGCCTTCGCCCAATCGGTGATCCGCTGGTTGCGCGCGCGCTGCGCGGCGCGATAGGTTTCGATGAATGCGTCCGAATAGGGCGGACCATTGTCGGGATTGAACGGATCGAGCGCCGGGTCGGTCGCGACGGGATCATTCTCGTCGATCACCGATGCGTCCATCCAATCGGTCAGCACTTCGGGCCGCCCCTGATGCGCATTGAAGCTGATGTAGAGATCGCCCTTGATCAGCTGCGCCAGCGCGTCCTGCCCCACCGACGGAAGGCGATCGGTCAGCGTCGGTGCGATCGCCTCCGCCTGATACGCACCCATCAGCGACCCACCGCCCGAATTGCCGAGGATGACGATCTGCTCGACGCCCGCGACCTCTTTCAGCCACTTCATGCCCACTCCGATGTCGAGCACCGCATGTTCGAGTAGAAACTGGTCCTCGACACCGCGATACCGCGTGTTCCAGCCGAGGAAGCCAAAGCCCTGCCGCGCGAAATAAGGCGCAATATAATGTTCGGAGAAGTCGACGTTATAGTGCGTCGCGATGATCGCGACCTTGGGCCGCTTGCCCGCTTCGGTCCAGTAAATGCCCTGGCACGGGTGCCCGCCCGCTTGAATGCGCGGCGCGGTCGGCGACACCAGCCCGACAAATTGCGCGTCCAGTCCTTCGATCCCGTTGGGATTCATCACATCTCTCCTGATTGTCTTTTATGAAATATCGGCCGTCATGTCCTCGGCGGCATCAGCGGGTCACTTCGAAGGGCAATTTATACCCGTCCAGCCCCGCACGGATCGCCTTCTTGTCGATCTTGCCCGTCGGTCCCAGCGGGATTTCGTCGACGAACAATACATCGTCGGGCATCCACCACCGCGCGATCTTGCCGTCAAGAAAGGCCTTTAGATCGTTGGCCGAAGCGGCGGTGCCGTCTTTGAGCTGGCACAGAAGGATCGGCCGCTCGTCCCATTTCGGATGCGCGATCCCAACCACCGCGGCGTTGGCGACGGCATCATGCCCCATCGCGATATTCTCGATCTCGATCGAACTGATCCATTCGCCGCCCGACTTCACGACGTCCTTGGCGCGGTCGGTGATCTGCATATAGCCTTCGCCATCGATCGTGCTGACGTCGCCGGTGTCGAAAAAGCCTTCGTCGTCGAGCACATCACCACCCTCGCCGCCATAATAGGCGCCCGCGATTGTCGGCCCCTTGATCATCAACCGTCCCGGCGTCTTGCCGTCGTGCGGCAGGCGTTGTCCGGCATCGTCGACAAGCTTCATTTCGAGCCCGCACAGCAGCCGTCCCTGCTTGAGCTTATACGCCATCTGCTCGGAATCGGACTTGCCCGCCACCGAGGCATTGGGCACCGATACGGTGCCGAGAGGCGAGGTTTCGGTCATGCCCCAGCCCTGGATGACATCGACGCCATAATCGTCGCGAAAGGTGCGGATGATCGATTCGGGGCACGCCGATCCGCCGATCGTTACGCGCTCCAGCGTCGTGAAGCGCTTTCCATTTTCCTGCATATATTGCAGCAACATCTGCCACACTGTTGGCACCGCGGCAGAGTAAGTGACGCCCTCCTGCTCGATCAGATTATAGATGGATTCGCCGTCCATGCGCTGGCCCGGCAGCACGAGCTTGGCGCCAACCGCAGGTGCCGAATAGACGACGCCCCACGCATTGGCATGATACATCGGCACGACCAGCAATACCGTATCGCGCGCCGAGAGCGCCAGCGCGTCGCGCTGCAGCGTCATCAGCGCATGAATATAGTTCGACCGGTGCGAATAGAGGACGCCCTTCGGATTGCCCGTCGTCCCGCTCGTATAGCAGAGCCCGCACGCGCTATTCTCGTCGAAGCCGCCCCAGACATATTC
>JAURVS010000011.1 GCA_030655355.1 Sphingopyxis sp. | reverse complement strand
GCGGCTTTTGGACGAACGCGCAGATCGGCGCGGTCGATCGTCAACAGATCGAGCCCGAGCACCGCGTCGATCGCCGCAAGTGCTGCGCGCTTTTGTCCAGCGTCGATCTTCTTCATCGCCGCTGTCTCTTCAAGCAATGTCAGCGCGACCGCAGTGTTGAGATCGTCCGATATGGCGGCGTCGAGTTTCGCGAGCAGGTCGGTCAGCCGGCGATCAGTCACTTCGGCACCCTCTGCGTCGCGGACCGGCGCGGCGGCCATCACCAGCCGCTTCAACCGCGTCAGTGCAGCACCGAGGCCTTCCCACGAAAATTCCAGCTCGCTGCGATAATGCGCCTGAAGGCACATCAGGCGATAGGCGAGGGGATGGTAGCCTTTGTCGATCAGCAATTGCACGCGCAGGAATTCGCCGCTCGATTTCGACATCTTGCCGCTGCGTTCGACGAGGAAATTATTGTGCATCCACATGCGCGCGCCGCTGTCGGTTGAGCAGCTATGCGCTTGATTTTGCGCAATCTCGTTCGGATGATGAATTTCGCGGTGATCGATGCCGCCGGTGTGGATATCGAACGGAAAGCCGAGCAGCGCTTCCGACATGACCGAGCATTCGAGGTGCCAACCCGGCGCGCCGCGGCCCCAGGGCGAATCCCATTCCATCTGCCGCGTTTCGCCAGCAGGGGTTTTGCGCCAAATCGCAAAGTCGGCCGGATGGCGCTTGCCGTCGACCGGATCGATGCGGCTTTCGCCCTCATCGGTGCCATGACGGGCAAGACGGCCGTAATCGGCGACGCTCGTCGTGTCGAAATAGAGGCCCCCGTCGAGTTCATAGCAATGCTTGTCGGCGATCGCCGTCGCGAACTCGATCATCGCGGGCACATAGTCGGTGGCGATCGACCAGTGCGCGGGTTCGCGAATGTTGAGCGCCTTCACATCGGCCCAATAGGCCTCGGTATAGTGCTTTGCGATATCCCAGATCGACTGCGCGCGCTCGGCAGCGGCCTTTTCCAGCTTGTCCTCGCCCGCATCGGCGTCGTCGGTCAGATGGCCGACGTCGGTGATGTTGATTACATGGGTGAGCTTGTAGCCCTTGTACGACAGCGTGCGGCCGAGCGTGTCGGCGAACACATAGGCGCGCATATTGCCGATGTGCGGATAATTATAGACCGTCGGCCCGCAGCTATAGACGCGCGCCTCGCCGGGGTGGACGGGCTGGAATATTTCCAGGCTGCGCGTCAGGCTGTTGAACAGCTTGAGCGGGGAGGCGGGGGCGTCGGTCATGCCGACGCCCTTGCCCCGCGCCGGGGCGCTCCGTCAACCGAAAGGCTCAGCGCTATTCGGTCGGCGCGGTCCACAGATCGTCGTTTCCTGATCCGGTCACCGGATCGTCGAGCAGGGGCTCGCCCGTCAGCGGGTCGATGTCGCGCATCGTGATCAGCGGCACCGGCAGGCTGCTGCCTTCGGTCGCGTCGTCGCTTTCGGTCTCTTCCTCGATGATGTCTTGAACCGGGAAATTACTCTCGAAATCAAGCACGACGGTGGTGCAGGTGAGCGGATTGCTGATCAGGCAGCCGTTGATCGTCGAACGCGGATCGATGGTGCCCGGCACGCCGTTGGATTGCGGTGCGACGGTGAACAGCGGGATCACGTCAAGCCCAGTGACCTGACCGTTGGCACCGAACTGGACACCATTGAGGACGACGCGCGATGGACCCTGTGTTTGCACGCTGAGTCCCCCCGCGCCAAAGGTCAGCCCACGGCGCTGACCGAGTTCGGTGCTTGCGCCGCTGTTCTGCACGTAGAAGCCGCCCGAGACATTGGCGCGGATGCCGCGCGCAAACAGTGCCCCTTCGTCGAGGACGACGCCGTCATTTTCACCCAATCGCGTGGTGATCGCGTTGGTCGTCGTGGCGGCGCCGACCGCTGCGATCGCCGCCTGCGTCGCGACGATGACGTCGTCGGACACAAGGTTGAGTTGCCCCGCCGGGGCCGTGCCATTGACCAGCCTCACGGTGCCTTGGCCGAGGATGACTTCGAGCGCATCGTCGGCAACGAGGTTGAGCGTGTTTGCGTCGGTAAGCCCTGTGAGCGCGACATTGCCGATCACCCGCAGCTTGCCCGGCGTGCTGATGGTCAGCGCACCGTTGGCGCCAAGGTTCGAGCCCGAACCCCCGCCGGTCATTGTGAAGCTGTCGACGATGACGTCGGGCGGAGCGGCCGATCCGACCGAACCACCGCCCGCGGCCTGAACCTCAGGCCCGACGATCCCGATCTGCGTGCCATAGAGACGCGTGAGTTCGGCGGCATCGAGATGATAGCCGCTGCGCGTTCCGGTTCCGCCGATAAAGGTCTGATTGTCGTTATTGTTGTTGGTAATCGACAATTGCTGCGTCACGCCCGCGGTGCCGACTTGTGCGGCGGAGCCAAGGATGATGTCGGCAGACGCGAGTGCGATATTTGTACCGTTGACGACGCCGGTGACCGACAAGCTCGTCTGGGCATTCGCGTTGACATTGCCTGTCGCCGCGACGCCGCCCAGCGCCATTGGGCCTGCCGCGTTGAGGGTCGCACTGGCGGCGGTCAGGGTGTTGACGGTCAGCGCTCCCCCCGTGCTGCGAAGATCGGCTGTTCCGGCAACCGTGCCGTTCGCGACGGTCAATGCGCCCGCGGTGCTGATCGTGGCATTGCCAACGTCGGTGGTCAGCGTAGCGAATTGCAACGGCCCGCCATTGCTGACGAGGATCGAGTCCGCGCTGGCGCTGACTGCGCCGACCGACGACAAATTGCCGATCGCGATTGCGCCGCCGCTGGCGGTCAGGCTGGTAAGTCCCTGACTCGTCACCGCATCGGCGGCAATTCCCGTTGCGCCGTCCAGCGCGACGCTGCCGCCGGTCGCACCGACGATGTCGATCGCCGCGCCGGCGGTCATCGCCAGATCGGTTCCGGCAACGAAGCTGCCCTGCGTGATGTCGGTCGCAGCGGTGGCGGTGAGGTCGCCGTTGGCGTTAATCGTGCCGCCGCCGACAATCCCCGCATCCGACGACGCCAGGACGATATTCGCGCCATTGGGAGCGGCCGTATTGATAACGAAGCTCACCGATGCCGAGGTGAAGGTGCCAAGGTTGGCCGTGTCGGCGCCCGCGCCTGTCGTCGCGACATTCTGAACGCTAATGCCTTCGCCGCTCTGAACGGTAATATCGTCACCCGC
>JAURVS010000465.1 GCA_030655355.1 Sphingopyxis sp. | reverse complement strand
GGCAAAAGCTATGGCGTCGAGGCCGAGGACAATGTCGACCGCATGTGGGGCGATCTGATCGACCGGCCGTCGGTGAACTGGTCCGAACGCATGTATCAGCGACTGCTGCCGCCGGTGCCGCATCTGCCCAAAGCGAACCAGCGCCACTGGCTCTATTTCAAGCTCTGGCCGAACGTCGCCTTCGACATTTATCCCGATCAGGTCGATTTTATGCAATGGCTTCCGACCGGGCCGACGACCTGCCTGATCCGCGAAATCAGCTATGTTCTCCCTGATGAGCGCCGGGAGATGAAGGCCGCTCGCTACCTCAATTGGCGCATCAACCGACAGGTCAACGCCGAGGACACCGAACTGATCACGCGCGTTCAGCAGGGCATGCAGTCGAAGAGCTTCACCATGGGGCCGCTCAGCGACAAGGAAGTCTGCCTCAAGCATTTCTGTTCGCGGATGCGCAACATCATTCCGGAGGCGCGGTCCGAGCGAGCGCCAGCGCCAGGGTGGAGCCGCTAGTCACAGTGCGAGCGAGAGGAGGAGAATGATGCGCGATCCAGTCATCATCGTCGGCGGCGGACCTGCGGGCATGGTCGCGGGCCTGTTGTTCGCGCGCGCCGGCGTGCGCGTCACGATCCTCGAAAAGCACGCCGATTTCCTCCGCGATTTTCGCGGCGACACCGTTCATCCCTCGACGCTCGAGCTGTTCCAACAGATCGGGCTGCTTGAAGAGCTGCTGAAAGAACCGCACGCCGCGATCGATACGATGACGCTCAATCTGCTCGGCGGCCATTATACGATCGCGACGATGAAGCATCTGCCCGTTCCGGCGCGATTCGTTGCGATGATGCCGCAATGGGATTTGCTCGACTTCATCGCGGGGCAGGGCAAGCGTTACCCGACCTTTGACCTGCGAATGTCGACCGAGGCAACCGGGCTGACTTTTGACGCGAACGGCCGCGCCAGCGGCGTGACGCTTTCGAGCGGCGAAACCTTGCCCGCGCGGCTTGTGATCGCTGCCGACGGTCGCCGCTCGGTGCTGCGCGGTGCCGCCGAATTGCCGCTCGAAGATCTCGGCGCGCCGATGGACGTGTTGTGGTTCCGCATCCCCGTTCCCGCGGGCATGAACATGTCCGAGGTTGCGCTCGGCACGATCGACAAAGGCGG
>JAURVS010000454.1 GCA_030655355.1 Sphingopyxis sp. | reverse complement strand
GTGGCGATCAAGGCGGGGCCGTCGTCGGCGGCGTCGGACAGCTATTCGATCGTCTTCCACGGCCGCGGCGGGCACGGGTCGATCCCCTCGGCAACGATAGACCCGATCCCGATCGCGGCGCGCTTTGTCACCGATGTCCAGACGGTCATCAGCCGCGAAAAGGAAGCTGGCACCTTTGGCGTACTGACGATCGGCGCGATCCACGCTGGCAGTGCGCCGAACATCATTCCCGACAGTGCCGAGGTGAAGGTCAATCTGCGCTCGCACGCTCCCGAGGTGCGCGAGATGCTCAAGGCGGGCACCGCGCGTTCGGCGAAGGCGGCCGCGCAAATGGGCAATGCGCCCGAACCGACGATCACCTATCTGACCGGGACCGGCGCCCTGTTCAACGACGAGTCGATGGCCGCTGCTGGCGCCGCCGCGTTGAAGCCGATCTTTGGCGACAATCTGGTGTTCACTTCCGCGACCGTAGCGCCGATGTCAGGCAGCGAGGATTTTTCGGAGTTCGTCGAAGCAGGTGTTCCGTCAATCTTCTTCGGCATCGGGGGCTATGATCCCAAGCTGCTCGCCGATCTGAAGGCGAAGGGCCAGCCCGTCCCGACCAATCATTCACCCTTTTTTGCGCCGCAGCCCGAACCGACGATCCGCAACGCGGTGGCGGCAATCGTGCTGTCGGTGATCGGCGGCGTGCGCCCCGACGCGAAATAGGTCCTGGCCTTGTTCGATATCGACAACGCGCTGATCGTCCGTTTGCTCGACCTTGCCGGCATCGGCGTCTTTGCGCTGTCGGGGGCGTTAATGGCGGTGCGGCTGCGTCAGACTTTGGTCACCGCCGCCTTTTTTGCGCTGGTGACCGGCGTCGGCGGCGGCAGCGTTCGCGACCTGTTGATCGGCGCGCCGGTATTCTGGGTGCAGGACGGGGCGATCGCCGCGGTCTGCATCGCGATCGCGCTGATCGTCTGGCTGACACCCGAGCGATGGTGGCAGGGGCAATTGCTCGAATGGGCCGACGCCGTCGGGCTCGCCGCCTATGCGGTATTCGGCACGGCGAAGGCGCTCGCTTGGGGCGTGCCGCCGGTTCCCGCGCTGATGATGGGCGTGATTACCGGCTGCGTAGGGGGCACGATCCGCGATATTCTGGCGGGTGTGCCATCGATTATCATGCGCCCCGAGGTCTATGTGACCGCGGCTGCGCTCGCTTCGGGGCTATTTCTGCTGTTGCAGTGGCTCGGTACAGGCACACCCGTTGCGGCGCTTGCCGGCGCGGTCGCCGGGTTCATCCTGCGCGGCGCCGCAATCCGCTGGTCGCTTGCGCTACCCGCCTATCGCGATCCCAAAAGCCGGTAGGCTTGCCAAATCGCGAAACTGTGGCAGTTTCATCTTATGAACAAGGATGTCAGCGCTATCTCCCGCCGACCGGCCGACGCTGCCAGCGAATTCCTGATCCTCACGCTATAAACCACCGGCCCGCGACAGCTCATCAACCTGCCTTCAGCCTAAGGATTTCCATGAAAACAGATCAAGCAACCGTCAACGGCATTAGCGTCACTTATGAAGATAAGGGGCCGAAAGACGCACCCGTGATCCTGCTGGTGATGGGGCTGGGCGGGCAATTGACGCTGTGGCCCGACGAATTTGTCGATGCGCTGAACGATCGGGGCTTTCGCACGATCCGCTATGACAATCGCGACGTCGGTCTATCGACGCGGTTCGAGGCTGCGGGTGTGCCGAACGTGAAATGGATGATTGTCAAATCGATAATCGGTCTGCCGATCCGTCCCGCCTATACGCTGGCCGACATGGCGGCCGACGGTATGGCCTTGCTCGACCATCTCGGCATCGTCCGCGCGCATGTCGTCGGCGTGTCGATGGGCGGGATGATCGCGCAGCATATCGCGGCGCGCTATCCCGAACGCGTGCTCTCGCTGACATCGGTGATGTCGACGACGGGTAACCGCCGCCTGCCGCGCGCGCAGAAGCAGGCGATGCAGGTGCTCGCGAACCGGCCGATGAATGGCGATAAGGAAGCGTTGATCGCCTATTCGGTCAATGCCGCGCGCGTGATCGGCAGTCCCGGCTATCCGTCAGCGGAAGACCGGCTCCAGCGCCGCGTCCGCGCCGATTTCGAACGTGGCTGGTATCCGCAGGGCGTCGCGCGACAGATGGCGGCGATCGTCGCCGATGGCGACCGGCGCGCGCTGCTCAAGGACGTCAAGGCGCCAACGCTCGTGATCCATGGCGAGGATGACCCGCTAGTCCCGCTTCCGGGCGGACGCGACACCGCGGACAATATTGCGGGCGCGCGGTTGCTGACGATCCCCGGCATGGGGCATGATCTGCCGCTCGCGCTCGTCGACACGATGGCGGATGCGATTGCGGAGCATGCGAAAGAGGTTGCCGTGGCTGCTTAACTTCTCCCCTCCCATTCATGGGAGGGGTTGGGGGAGGACATGTCGCATTGGGCGAGCCTTTGTCACAGGCCCTCCCCTAACCCCTCCCGCAAGCGGGAAGGGGACTTATCGTAGTAGCAGCGCCATCGTTGCGAAGAAGCCTTTCGCTTCGGCCTGACCCGGCCGCGGGACGGCGGGCAGATAGGCGCGGCAGTCGAGGCACGACGCCTGAACCGATCCCGCTTGCGTCAGCATCGTCAGGTCCTGAACCAGCCGCCGCTCGGTCATTTGGCGGTTCATCGCGGCGATGCCGAACCAGCCGCGCGGCATCGCGGCGGTTTCCTTTTCAGCGCCCGCCCAGCTTGCGAGCATTTTCGAAAATTCGCTCGGCTCATCCTCATAATATTTGGCGTGGAAATCGCCGTCGATCTTGGCGAGTTTCGCCGCTGCCGCCAGTGCGTCGGGCAGGCCGCCGAACTGGTCGACGAGGCCGATCTGGCGTGCGGTGCCGCCCGCCCAGACGCGGCCTTCGGCGATCGTGCGAATCTTCTCGATCGGCTGCTTGCGGCTTTTCGCGACAAGGCCTGTGAAGCGGCCATAAATATCCTCGACGCTTGCCTGTGCCAGCGCGTTGAACTCGTCGTTCACGCCGCCAAAGACGTCGGGCTGGCCTGATAGCGGCGTTGTCGCGATGCCGTCGGCGTTGACGCCGATCTTCGCGAGCGCCTGATCGAAACTCGGCAGGATACCGAACACGCCGATTGAGCCCGTGATCGTGTCAGGTTCGGCAAAGATGCGGTCGGCGGGGGTCGAGACCCAATAGCCGCCCGACGCCGCGACATTCGCCATCGACACGACGATCGGCAGCTTCTTTGCCTTGGCGGCGAGCAAGGCTTGCCGGATTTCCTCGGACGCAAGCACCGATCCGCCGGGCGAATCGACGCGAAGGACGATCGCCTTGGTGCTGCTGTCGGCGGTGGCATCGAGAATATGCTGCGCGACGGTTTCGCCGCCGGCAACGCCCGTTGGGGCCTCGCCGTCGACGATCTCGCCGACGATTGGGACAACAGCGATCGCGCTGCCCTTTTGTGCGGGCGGGTTGGCCGCGACCCAATTTTCGAGCGGGATCGCATTATATTCCCACGGCTTGCTGTCGTCGGGCATGCCGCTGATGTCGGCGACGCGGCGGTTGAACGCCATGCGGCTGCCGAGCTTGTCAATCAGGCCGGCGTCGAACGAGGCTTTCGACAGATCATTGCCCGCGGTACGAACAGCCCCCGCCGTGTCGGCAATATAGGCGTCGATCTTTGCAGCGGGTCGCGCCTTTTTGACGTCAGTCAGCCATTTGTCCCAAAGAACGCTGGCATAGGCAAGGCTGGCTTCCTTCGCCTCGGGCGACTGGTCGCTGCGCAGATAGGGCTCGACCGCGCTTTTGAAGGTGCCGACGCGGTAGATATGCGCGGTGACGCCGAGCCGGTCCATCAAACCCTTGTAATAAAGGCGCGAACCGCCCGGTCCGGCGATTGCGACACCGCCGATATTGTCGGCCCAGATTTCGCTCGCGTGCGCGGCGACCTGATAGCTGTCGGTGGTGTAGGCGGTGGCAAAGGCGAGCACCGGCTTTTTCTTCGCGCGAACCTTGTCGACTGCGGCACCGATTTCGGCGAGCGACACCTGTCCGCCGCCGAGGAAGCGGTCGAGGTCGAGCACAACCGACGTGACGCGATCATCGCTGGCGGCAGTTTCCAGCGCGTGAACGACGTCGCGGACGCGGATTTCCTTGAGTTGGTTGTTGCCCGAC
>JAURVS010000385.1 GCA_030655355.1 Sphingopyxis sp. | reverse complement strand
GGCGAACATGCTGTCGGCGGCGTCCCACAGATGATGACCTTCGTCGAAGATCAGCCGTGTCGCGGGGGCGCCGCCGTCGCGCGGGCGCGCGGCCTGAACCATCGTCAGCGCGTGATTGGCGATGATGATGTCGGCCTGCGTCGCGGCACGCGCCGACCGCTCGATGAAGCATTTCCGGAAATGCGGGCAACCGGCATAGATACACTCGCCGCGCCGGTCGGTCAGCGCCGTCGTGCCGTTGCGGCGGAACAGGGCGGGGAGCCAGCCGGGCAGGTCGCCGCCGATCATGTCGCCGTCGCGCGTATAGGCGGCCCAGCGTGCAACGAGTTGCGCGAGGATCGCGGCGCGGCCTGAAAAGCCGCCCTGCAAAGCATCTTCCAGATTGAGCAGGCAGAGATAATTTTCGCGCCCCTTGCGCACGACGACCTTTTCGCGGTGCGTCGCGGCGTCGGGGTAGAGCTTTTCGGTTTCGCGCGCCAATTGGCGTTGCAGCGCCTTGGTAAAGGTCGAGATGCAGACGCTTCCCGCTGACTGGTCGATCCACTGCTTTGCCGGCGCCAGATATCCCAATGTCTTGCCGATGCCCGTTCCCGCCTCGGCGACCAGCATTTGCGGTGCATCCTTGCGCTCGCGCGGTTCGAATATCCCGGCGCTTGCGCGCGCATAATCCTGCTGCCCCGGTCGCCGCTCGGCGCCGTCGCCGGTCAGTCGGTCGAGCCGCGCAGTGACATCGTCGACATGGATTTTGACTTGTCGCGGCGGACCGCGCGGCGGAACTTCCTCCCATTCGGGCAGGCGGGAAAACAGCCAGCGTTCATTGCCTTCGGGCACCGACAGATGCGGCTGGACCAGCGGCGACCACGACCAGCGCTGACGCGACAAGGCCTGGACACCGTGCCACGCGCCTTCGCGTTCGGGCCAGTCGGGACTGGTCATGCTGGCGAGCATCGCCGCTGCGGCCTTCGGAAGGAACGCGGCGATATCTTCCTCGCTCTTCGGCGGCTCCAGCCCGATGGCGGCGGCAATGCCCGCCGGAGTCGGCACGGCAAAGCGCGTGGGGTAGAGGAAAGCAAACAGTTCGAGCAGGTCGAGTCCCGACAATTCGGGGTAGCCTAGCCGGTCGCCGGTCAGCGTTGCATTGAGCAGCAGGTGCGGGGTCGCCGCCACTGCGGCAATGGCTTCGCCACGCCCAACACGTTGCACACGCCCGAGCGTATCGGCGATCCAGATGCCGATATGGCTTGCATGAATGGCAGGAAGGGTAAGCGGGTCGGGGGCCATTGCCCCAAACTAGGGACAAAAGGCGAACGCGGCAAGCTTTGCTCAGCTTAGTCCGCGGCGCCCGAAGACCGGAGCGCGATTATTCAGGAAAACCGGCGCGGGGTCGGCCATGGCGGCACCGCGCGCGATTTTCAGCGCATTGTAAAGCGGTCCATGGGTCAGCTCATAGGGGAAGCGGACGCCCATGCGGTCAAATTCAGACCACATGACGACGGCGTAGGTCACCTGTCCACCATAATGGATTTCGCAACGCGAGCGGGCGGGCATGCTCGCGCCGTCGACACGCGCTCCGCCTTCCGAAAGGTCGGTGATCCGTCCGTCGACGAAGTTGAGGACGCCGTTCACGGTGACCTCAATCGATACGGGCGTGCGCTTGTGGCCGCGATGCGTGGGGGTACGAAAATTGTCCATGGATTGACGCTACGCCATCATGGTAAATTTCGGGTAACCACGATTTCGGCTTTTTGGATGCGACCGGCGGCCGCGTAGGCATAAGGGGCTTTCCTACTTTGCCACGCCATGCTCCACACCGAGCGATGTCGGCTATCCCATCTTCAAGGCTTAACGCGACTGCGCAGGCGGGAAGGCGCCAATCGTCAGCATGGCTTGTCGCTCTACGGCGATTTCAAACGGGCCTGAAAATTCAATTTCAGTGTGAAGTTGCGCAGTTTTCCGTCCTTTTACCAAGCAGACGTGCCCCGGCGAAAGCCGGGGTCCACGCAGCGTTGCGCTGCGCCGCCTCGACCCCGGCTTTCGCCGGGGAACGGGAATCACGGTGCGCGCGCGATCTAGGGTCGAACCTGAAGGGTCACGCTTCAAGCCTGACGCCCATTGGAAATCGCGATTCCAGTGTGAAGTTAGCTGGTTTTCCGCCATTTGACCAAATAGCTGTACCCCGGCGAAAGCCGGGGACCACGCTGCCTTGCGCCGCGCCATCAGATACTCCGTCTGCGCCGACGAACGGTACAGACGGTCAGTCCGCCAAATGCCGATGGAATCCGATTGGCCCCGCATCAACTCATATGTCGACCGGGAAGCGCAATTTCAGTGTGAAGTTGCGCAGTTTTCCGCGCTTCTTCCCAACGGCGCTTCTTCCCGCTATGGGCGCGGCATGACTGACTTGCACCTTCACCCTTCGCTGCGCGAACCCGCGCAAACGTCCAAGGCCTGGCCGTTCGAGGAAGCGCGCAAGCTGATCAAACGCTATCCCGACGGCAAGCCGGGCGGAGACGCGATTATTTTCGAGACCGGCTATGGCCCGTCGGGCCTGCCGCATATCGGCACCTTCAACGAAGTGCTGCGCACGACGATGGTCCGCCGCGCCTATGAAGCGATTACCGGCGGTGCGCCTACGCGCCTGGTTGCATTCAGTGATGATATGGACGGCCTGCGCAAGGTTCCCGACAATGTGCCCAACGGCGACATGCTGCGCGAATATCTGGGCAAGCCGCTCACCGCGATTCCCGATCCGTTCGGCAAGTTCGAAAGTTTCGCGCACCATAACAATGCGATGCTGCGTGAGTTTCTCGACCGCTTCGGCTTTGAATATGAATTTGTCAGTTCGACCGAGCGTTACAAGTCGGGTGCGTTCGACGATGCGCTGAGGAATGTCCTGCGCCACAATCAGGATATTCTCGACATCATGCTGCCGACGCTGCGCGCCGAGCGCGCCGCGACCTATTCGCCGATCCTGCCGGTCAGCCCCAAGTCGGGAATCGTGCTGCAAGTCCCGGTGACCGTCGTGGATGCCGACGCAGGCCTGGTTTCGTTCGAAGATGAGGGCGAGACGATCACCCATTCGATCCTCGGCGGCGGCGCCAAGCTGCAATGGAAGGTCGATTGGGCGATGCGCTGGGTCGCGCTCGGGGTCGACTATGAAATGTACGGCAAGGATCTGACCGACAGCGGCGTCCAGTCGGGGAAGATCGCCAAGGCGCTTGGGGGGCGGAAGCCTGAGGGGCTGATCTATGAGATGTTTCTCGACGAGAAGGGCGAAAAGATATCGAAATCAAAGGGTAATGGCCTTAGTCTTGATCAGTGGCTCGACTATGGCAGCGAAGAAAGCCTCGCTTTTTTCGCCTATCGTGAACCCAAGGCGGCGAAGCAGCTCCATATCGGCGTGATCCCGAAGGCGATCGACGAATATCTTCAGATGCGCGGCAGCTATCCGGGGCAGGAGCCCGACAAGCGGCTCGGCAACCCGGTGCACCACGTCCATGTCGCGCGCGGCGAGCAGGTCCCGCCGGCCGAATTGCCGGTGACTTTTGGATTGCTGCTCAATCTGGTCGCGGTGATGGGCGCCGATGCGTCGAAGGACCAGATCTGGCGTTATCTCGGCCAATATGTCGAGGGTGCCGACGCGGCGACCTACCCCGAGCTCGACCGGCTGATCGACAATGCGATGGCGTACAACCGCGATTATGTCGCGCCGACGCTCAATCGCCGCAAGCCGCAGGGCGGCGAGGTTGCTGCGCTCAAGGAACTTGACGACCGGCTGGCGGCGCTGCCCGCTGACGCCGGCGCCGACGATATCCAGAATATCGTCTATGAGATCGGCAAGAATGAGGCCTATGGCTTTGAAAATCTGCGCGATTGGTTCAAGGCGCTCTACGAAACCCTGCTCGGATCGAGCGCCGGGCCGCGTATGGGCAGCTTCATCGCGCTGTTCGGCGTCGACAACACGCGGCGGCTGATTGCCGAGGCTTTGGCGTGAAGCTGGCTGTTCTTTCCGTTCGTGTCGAGCGAAGTCGAGACACCCGGCAGGCATGCGCCAAGCCGATGCGCATCTCGACTTCGCTCGATGCGAACGGGTTTGGACGTTGAACCTGATGATCGACATCTTCACCACCGGCGGGACGATCGACAAAGTCTATTTCGACGCGCTTAGCGAGTTTCAGATCGGCCCTGCGGCGATTCCCGACATGCTGCGCGAGAACAACGTCCACGTCCCGCACCGCGTCACGCAGTTGATGCGCAAGGACAGCCTCGAGATCGACGACGCCGACCGCGAAGCCATTCGCGCCGCGGTCGCGGCGAGCGACGCCACGCGCGTTCTTGTTACGCATGGCACCGACACGATGGTCGTGACCGGCCGGGTGCTCGCGGGGATCAGCGGTAAGACGATCGTGATGACGGGGGCGATGCAGCCCGCGTCGGTGCGCGCGAGCGACGCCGAATTCAACGTCGGCTTTGCGCTCGCCGCGGCGCAGACGCTGCCGCCGGGCGTCTATGTCGCGATGAACGGGATGATCTTCGATCCCGAAAAGACGGTGAAGGACCGCGCCGGGTCGCGCTTCGTCAGCGAGTAAGGCTCAGCCTTTCGCGGTTACCTGACGCAGCACGGCGGTATAGTTCGGCGCGATCGTCATCTCGCCGTGCCGTCCGGCCCGGCCCAGCGCGGCATGGACTTGCGGCAACCGGTAACAGGGCACGCCCATGAAAAGGTGATGCTCCGAGTGATAATTCACCCAATAGGGCGCCACCGTCGCCCGCGCCAGCCAGCCGGCGTGCGTCGTGCGCGCATGAGTGAAGGGATCGTCGCTCCCCGTAGTCGTGCACGCATGTTCGGCGATGTTGCGGATCCGCAGATAGAGCTGAAAAGTCGTCGCAAGGCCGGCGAGCCACAGCAGATAGGGCGTCCAGCCGTAGAGCGCGAGCGAGGCAGCCAGCAAAACCGCCTGCACGATCAGGAAGCGTCCAACGGCGCGTGCCACCGACATCGCTCCTGCGACGTCTACCGTCGGTGACGTCATACCGTCGTCGGACTGCTTGTTGAACGGCGTCCCCGCCTTGGTGCTGGCGCGTCCCTTGTCGACCGTTTCGCCGCGCAGCATCGCCTTCAAGCCGACGAGCGCAAAGCCGAATTGCGCGACGCGCTGTTTGAAGAAGGTCTGCCCCGTCATGTCGCGAAGCACCTTGCGCCACAGGCTGGACCGCGTCGTCGGGAAAGGCTTCGACAGCGACAGATCGGGGTCTTCGGGCTGCTGCGTGAATTTATGATGCTGAAGATGGTAGGTGCGATAGGCAAGCAGGTCCGATCCGACCGCCGCGCCGGTCAGCCACTGGCCGAGGAAATTATTGATTTTCCGGTTCGGATGCAGCGCGCCATGCGCCGCATCGTGCATCAGTATCGCAAGCCCGAGCTGACGGCCGCCGACGAATATGATCGCGAGTAGCCAGGCAGCGGGGTTTTGCGTCCAGGCGGCGAGGCCGACGAGCGCAACGCTGACAAGCCATGCATGCGCGACCAGCCAGATGCCGCGCCACGACGACGCACGAGTAAGCGCCGACCATTCGGCGCGGTCGAAAAAACGGTCGGGCGGGAACAGGCGAACGGCTGGCATGTTCCCGCTATAACAAGTTGCGATCCGAAACCAAACCTCTTCCGCCGAGGCGAAATATTTTCGATCGTTCAGTCCGCGATTCGACCGCGCGCCATCACCCAGTCGATCTTTTCGAGCGTCGTGACGTCGCTCAGCGGATCGCCGCTGACCGCGATCATGTCGGCGGACATTCCCGGCGCAATACGGCCGATTTCATTCTCGAGCGACAGCAGCTTGGCGGCGACGGTCGTTGCACTCGCCAGTGCCTCGCGCGGGGTCAGGCCATATTTGACGAGCAGCGCAAACTCGCCGCCATTGCGGCCATGTTCGAACACGCCGGCGTCGGTCCCGAACGCGATCGGAACGCCCAGCGCCTTAGCGCGCGTCACTGCCTTGCCGACATCGCCGAGCGTCATCCGGACCTTTTCTTCGACCGTTGGGGTGTAAATGCCTTTGCCGAGCCGCTCGCGGATGCCCTCAAACGCCATCAGCGTCGGGACAAGATAGGTGCCCTTGGCTTTCATGACCTTGAGCGTTGCGTCATCGGCAAAGGTGCCATGTTCGATGCTGTCGATACCAGCCGCAGCCGATGACGTAATCCCGCCCGCGCCATGCGCGTGCGCCATTACCTTCAGCCCGAGCGAGTGCGCGGTATCGGCGATGCTCTGCAATTCCGGGCTGGTGAAATGGCCTTCGAGCCCGCGGGCTTGCTGTGACAGCACGCCGCCGGTCGCGGTGATCTTGATGACGTCGGCGCCCGCGCGCGCGGCCTTGCGGACTTTCTCGGCGCATTCGAGCGGTCCGGTGCAGGTATAGCCGAGGTCGAGAACATCATGGACGTCTTCGCGAAACCCGGTGACGTCGCCGTGCCCGCCGATGATCGACAAGGCAGGCCCGGCCGCGACAATTCGAGGCCCTTCGATAAAGCCGTTCGCGGTGCCACGGCGGAGCGAGTAAGCGGTATATTGCGCCGACCCGGCTTCGCGCACCGTGGTGAAGCCCGCGCGAAGCGTGATTGCGGCGTTCTTCGCGCCGACGACCACACCCCATTCGTCGGGATCGACTGCCGCACCGCGATAATCGTCCCCCGGATCGCCGGTCAGATGGACGTGCAGATCGATCAGCCCGGGAAGCAAGGTCTTGTCGCCCAGATCGACGACTTCGGCGCCGGCAGGCGCTTCGGCGCGGCCGGGGGTGATCGCGGTAATGCGGTCATCGGTTATGGTAACAGTCGACGGGCCTTGCGCCGGTTTGCTGGCGTCGGTGATGACGCGCCCGGCGTAAACAAGCGTCGTTTTCGCATAGGCCGTGGTGCCGAGCAGCGCGAGCGTCGCGGCTGCGACCATTCCCAGTTTACGCATGAAATCTCCCCTGTCTGATCGCGCCACCGTGGCGTGTCGAAAGGGGGAGAGCAAGCGCATAAAAAGAGGGGCCGGACGAGCCGACCCCTCAGTTTGTCTTCGGGTAACCGAAAGGAATATTACCAGAAGAAATCGTAGATTACGTCGACCACTTCGCCGCTGTAGGTGTCGACGAGAAGCACGTCATTGTAGTAGCGCACCCAGCGATACCCACCGTCGGCCGGGGGCAGGCGGTACTGCCACGGATCATTGATCCAGTAGCGCTGGCTGTAGAACAGCGAGTTCAGGCTGAAGCCGATGCTGAACCGCGTGTAGCGATGATTGCGGTAGGGCGAATAATAGCTGCCGAGGCGATAATTGTTCCGATACTGCTGGCGATAGTCGCGCCAGTTGTAGCGGCGGTCATCGCGCCACGAACGGTTCCAGTTGCGGCCGCGATCATTGTCGCGATAACGCCGGTCGTTATAGCCGTTGCGATTGCCGTCGTAGCGACGGTTATTGTCGTTCCGGTCATAGCGGCGGTTGTTATCGTTACGGTCGGTGCGCCGGTCGACCTGACCATTGCCATTGCGATCGTAGCGGCGGTCGATCTGACCATTGCCGTTGCGGTCCCACTGGCGATCGACGCGGCCGTCGCGATTGCGATCGGCATTGCCGCCGCGCTGACGCTGCTCGGCCTGACGTTGCCACTGCTGACGCTCAGCCTGCCGCTGCTGATCGTTGCCGCGCTGTTGCTGCCATTGCTGGCGCTGCGCCTGACGCTGTTGATCATTACCGCGCTGCTGGTCGCTTCCGCGCTGCTGTTGCCATTGCTGACGCTGTGCTTGCCGTTGCTGATCGTTGCCGCGTTGCTGGTCATTGCCACGCTGCTGTTGCCATTGCTGCTGGCGTACTTCGCTGCGCTGTTGGCGCTCGACCTGCGGTTGCGGGCCTTGCTGGCGCTCGGGGCGTGCTTGCCCACCGCCATTGCCGCCGCGGCGTACTTCCGGGCCGCGCGGTCCGCGGTCCCCACGGTCGCCGCGCTGCGCGATCTGCACCCGTTCGCCCGATGCCTGTGCGGCGGCCGGAGCGATAGGGGTCAGGATCGTCGCAGCAATCAGCAACCCTCCGAACATCTTCTTCCTCTCGCCTTACTCCAACTCATGTCCCGTTTGCTGAAGGCCAGCCGGGATGATGAATCGATTCTTACCAGCGGCAAGATGATTGATGGCTGACCGCGCTGTTGCCTGCGGTTCAGCTAGATGAACGGGGCTGTTCAGGTGCCGGGCGGCAGACGGAGGGCAGGGACGGCGCGCGCGGCATCTTCGGGGCGGATGCCGGGCGGCGGGGCAGCGGCGATCCGCTCCTCGCCGCGCAGTACCCGTCCGGCGAGCCGGATCGCGGTCCGGATGCGCGGATAGGTGCCGCATCGACAGATGTTGGTCATCGCCGCGTCGATGTCGGCATCGCTCGGATTGCTGTTCGTGCGCAGCAGGGCGGCGGCGGCCATGATCATTCCCGACTGGCAAAAGCCGCATTGCGGGACCTGTTCGGCGACCCAGGCCTGCTGCACGGCATGACTGCGGTCGCGCGACAATCCCTCGATCGTCGTGACGAAGCGGCCCTCGCATTCGGCAATCGAGACCATGCAGCTCCGAATCGCCTCGCCATCGATGTCGACGGTGCACGCGCCGCACTCGCCGGTCCCGCAGCCATATTTGGTGCCCGTCAGGTTCGACGCGTCGCGAAGCGCCCACAGCAGGGGCGTCTCTGGTTCCATGCGATATTCGACCGGACGGTCGTTAACCGAGAATCGTGTCATGCAGCGATCTGTAACCGTCGCGCAGGATTAGTCACGCCAGCTTGTGTCAATCTTGTCGACCTTGCGTACCATGGCGTCGAATTCGGCCTTGCCCGCCTGTCCGGGGATGGAGGCCATGAACAGATCGCGCTGGTGGACTGCGATCACGTCCTGCGGGACGGTGATCGGCTTGCCCATGCTCATCGTCGCAAGCTGAATCTCGCACGCGCGCTGGAGCGCCCAATATTTGATGAAGGCTTCGGTCAGCGTCTTGCCCATCACGACGGGGCCGTGGTTCTTGAGCATCAGGATCCGCTTGTTGCCCAGATTCTCGACCAGCCGCTCACCCTCTTCCTCGCGCACCGTCACGCCCTCGAAATCATGATAGGCGAGTTGGCCCGCGAAGTTGCAGGCATAGAAATTGACGGGCTGCAGCCCGCCTTCGAGCGCGCAGACGGCAACCGTGGCGGTCGTGTGCGTGTGGATGATCGCATGCGCGTCGGGCAGGACGCGGTGGAACAGGCTGTGCTGGACAAAGCCTGCCTTGTTGACGTGCCAGGGATTATCCTCGTCGACCTTGTTGCCGTCGATGTCGATCTTGATCAGCGTCGAGGCGGTCACTTCGCTGAAATGCATGCCATAGGGGTTGATGAGGTAGCTGCCGTCCTCGTCGGGGATCTTCACCGTGATATGGTTGAAGATCATTTCGTCCCAGCCCATCATTGCGAAGATGCGATAGCATGCGGCAAGTTCCTGCCGTGCTGTCCATTCGGCTTCGCTATATTTGCTGTTACGCTTGAGCTGGGTCGCCATGGCCTGTCCCTCATTATGATGTTAGTTTCGTCCTGCTATCTATGCCATAAGGCAAGGTGTCAGCACAATCCCGAGAGCGGGCAGGGTGGTCCGATAGCCCGACAGGCCCGGTTTACCGCGCAGGGGCTTGCATTTCGCCGCGAATCCTTTTAGTGGCCCAGCCATCGGAAGGTCGCGGCTTCGCGGCGCTTCTTTTATTGCCCTCATATCGGCGATTTATGGCGGACCGGATATCCGGTGGCCATTCATCGTTGGACGAACCGGAGACGACACGGCGTATGCAGATCATCGTTCGCGACAATAATGTCGACCAGGCCCTTCGCGCGCTCAAGAAGAAGCTGCAGCGTGAGGGCGTGTATCGCGAAATGAAGCTGCGCCGTCATTACGAGAAGCCCAGCGAAAAGCGCGCGCGTGAGCACGCCGCTGCTGTGCGCCGCGCCCGGAAGATGGAGCGCAAGCGTATGGAACGCGACGGCATCAAGTAAGCCCGTCTCCCGTTCGGGATCCGGAACATGAAAAAAGGGCGCTGCGGCAACGCGGCGCCCTTTTTCGTTTGGCGGACTTGCACGGAGCCGACTTTGACCTCCCCTCCAGCTTGCGGGAGGGGAAAGCCACGCTCCACCGCAACCTACGTTTCCACGCTCAAGCCTATATTCGCGATATTGCCTCTGGACCGTTCCGCGCCGCAACGCCTATAGGCCTCGCCAGCAATTTCGCCCCGGCCGGGGCAGCGGAAGGATCAGCTAAGATGAGCGTAACGACGGTTCCATTGCGTCCGGTGAGCAAGGGCGGCCTGTGGCTGATGTGGTTTGGCCTTGCGGCACTGCTGGTGGCGGGCGCGGCTTTTGCCTGGCATATGACCCCCCGCATCGGCTTTGAAGTCGTCAAGGAAGGCACAGGCGCGAGCCCGACCAAGGCCGACGTCGTGCTGGTGAAATATGAAGGCAAGCTCGACGACGGCACGGTCTTCGACGCCAACGAACAGGCGCCGATGCAGGTTGCTCAGGTTGTTCCGGGCTTTTCGGAAGCGCTGACCCGGATGAAAAAGGGTGGCGAATACAAAATCACCATCCCGGCACAGCTCGGCTATGGCGACCGCGCCACCGGGCCGATCCCCGCAGGCAGCACGCTCCATTTCGACGTAACTCTGCTCGACTTCCGCTCGGAAGCCGAAGTTCGCGCGATGCAGCAGCAGATGCAGCAACAGCAGCAAATGATGCAGCAGCAACAGATGCCGGGCGGTCCCGGTGGTCCTGCCGGCCCGCCGCCGGGCGCGCCGCAGCAGTAAGCTGCGGCAAACCGATAAGATCAAAACGGCGGTTGGGCTACGTGCTCGCCGCCGTTTTTGCTTTGTCAGCCCCGGCATTGCGCTCGGCTTCGCGTTCGAGTGCGACCTTGATCATCGCGACGATCGGATCGGCGAGGAAGAGTCCCATCAGCCCGAGCAGCGCGCCGAACAATATCTGCGCGCCGAGGACGAGGGCAGGGGCGAGGTCGACGGTCTTCTTCGCGACCATTGGCACGATCAGATAACCATCGACGGTCTGGACGATGAAGTAGATCGCGATTGCCCAAAGCCCGGTATCTGTTCCGGCCGAAAAGCCGACGAGAACGAGCAGCACGCCCGAAACGATCGCACCGATATTCGGGATGAAGGCAAGCAAGCCGGTGAGCAGGCCCATCAGCGCCGCCATCGGGATGCCGACGATCATGCAGGCAAGCCATGTGCCGATACCCTCGACGAGCATCCCGAGCAGGCGCCCGGCCATCAGGCGGCGCAGCGTAAAGCCCATGCGCGCGGTGGTGATATAGAAATTCTCGCGACTCTTCATCGGAAGCATCCACGCCACGCCGCGCTCGTAAAGCCGCGGTTCGATCGCGATGAAGATGCCGAGAACGAGCACCATGATCAGGCTGGTCAGCCCGCCAAGCACCGTACCGACGGCGGCCGTAACACGCCCGAAGGTCCCCGCGAGATTGTCGGTAATCGTCTTCGTATCGAGCTGGAAATTGCCCATACCATGCTCGCTGGCCCATTCGGCGATCCGCTCGACCTGCCCCATGACGACCTTTTGCAGCGTTGCGGCCTGATCGGCGATTTGCGACCCGGCGAACATCACGGTCCAGATCAGGAAAGCGAGCAGCGACAGGCAGACGATCAAGAGGCGCCACGCTCGCGCGATCGGAAGCACGCGGCCCAGAAGGCGCGTTCCGCCGTCGAGCATAGAGGCCATGACGATTCCGGCGAAAATCAGCAGGATTGGCTGCACAAGGATGATGCACACGCCGATCAACAGTGCGAGGCCGAGCCAGACGCCGGCCTTGAGCAACTCAGTACGGACAAGCTGGCTGCGGATCTCGGTCGGACCCGGCGCTTCCTTATGCGCGTCGGCAGGCTCGGCGGCGCGCGCTCCGGTGGTTTTCCTAGTCGTCGCCGCCATGCCTTATGATCCCCTATTTTGTTTTGGTGTCACGTTCGGGGCGCAGATCGGTTCCTGCGCGGCCCGAGCGCAGGGCGCTAAACCAGCTCAACGGATTATACCATTCGGCCGTTCCGTCGGTCGAAAAACTGATGATCTCGGCGCGCCCGGCGATTGCATCGAATGGTACAGGGCCGCCGAGTCCCTTTTGCATCGTGCTGACGCGGCTATCGGCGCTTCCGTCGCGATTGTCCCCCATCAGGAACAGATGGTCGGTGGGAACGGTCACCGGACCATAATCGTCGGTCGTATAGCCGGGGCCCATATCGATCGTGTCGAAGGTCGCGCCGCCGGGAAGCGTTTCGCGGACGATCGGCAGCTCGAGCGCAGCCTTTCCGTCGGCGCCGCGCGTGATGAAGCGCTGCAAGCTGCTGTCGGGGCCGGGCAGGTTGGGGTCGACGGGGATCGCCAGCATCGGCTGGATCGCGCGCTTCACCGGTTTGCCGTTGATGCTGAGTTCGCCGTTGCGCAGTTCGATCGTGTCGCCGGGCAACCCGATCACGCGCTTGATATAGTCGATCCGCGACACCGGATGCTCGAGCACGACGATGTCGCCGCGTTCGGGAAGCTTGCCGAACCAGCGGCCACCCTTTTTGGGCGCGAGG
>JAURVS010000442.1 GCA_030655355.1 Sphingopyxis sp. | reverse complement strand
CAGGCCGAAGGGCTCGACGAAAAGCGCTGGCCAGCACGCCAGCTCGCTGGCCTGATCGACAAATGGAAGAACCGCGGGCTCGTTCCGTCGGACCTCGATGCCGCCGACAAGGAATCCTACGCCGACGGCAAGGGCCAGCATTTCTACGCGCTCTATCAGGCGCGGCTGAAGACGCTCAACGCCTGCGACTTTGGTGACCTGCTGCTCCACATGCTGGTGATCCTCAAGAACCACCGCGACGTGCTCGAACAATATCAGGAGCGCTTCAAATATATCCTCGTCGACGAATATCAGGACACCAACGCCAGCCAATATCTGTGGCTGCGGTTACTCGCTCAGACGCGCAAAAATATCTGCTGTGTCGGCGATGACGACCAGTCGATCTATTCGTGGCGCGGCGCCGAGGTGGCAAACATCCTGCGCTTCGAAAAGGATTTCCCCGGCGCGACGGTAATCCGTCTCGAACAAAATTACCGCTCGACGCCGCAGATCCTCGCCGCCGCATCGGCGCTGATCGCGCAGAACAGCGGCCGCCTCGGCAAGACGCTGTGGACCGACCTCGAACCCGGCGACAAGTTGCGCGTCGTTGGCGTGTGGGACGGACCTGAGGAAGCGCGGCGGATCGGCGAGGAGCTCGAAAGCCTCCAGCGCCAGCGCGTATCGCTCGAACGATCCGCGATCCTCGTCCGCGCGCAGTTTCAAACGCGCGAGTTTGAAGACCGCTTCATCGCAATCGGGATGCCATATCGCATCGTCGGCGGCTTCCGCTTCTACGAGCGCGCCGAAATCCGCGACGCACTCGCCTATCTTCGCCTCGTCCAGTCGGCCGCTGACGATCTGGCGTTCGAACGCATCGTCAACACCCCCAAGCGTGGGCTCGGCGACAAGGCGCTCGCGCGTATCCACCAATTCGCCCGCCATGAGCAGGCGTCGCTGCTTCACGCCGCCGCGCGCCTCATCGAAACCGACGAACTAACCCCGCAGGCAAGGCGCCAGCTGGCAAACTTCGTTGCGCAGGTTCGCAACTGGCAGGCGAAAGCGAACCAGCTCTCGCATCCCGAACTGACGCAGCTCATTCTCGACGAGTCGGGCTATACTGCGATGTTGCAGGCCGACCGCAGCGTCGAAGCCGCAGGACGGCTCGAAAACCTCTCCGAACTTGTCCGTGCGATGGAAGAATATGAATCGCTCGAGGCGTTCCTCGAACATGTCAGTCTCGTCATGGACCGCGACACCAACGACACGACCGAAACGGTGACGATCATGACGATCCACGCCGCCAAGGGGCTCGAGTTTGATCATGTGTTTCTCGCGGGTTGGGAGGATGGTGTGTTCCCTTCGCAGCGCTCGATGGACGAAGGCGGCACCGCGAGCCTCGAAGAGGAACGCCGCCTTGCCTATGTCGCGATCACCCGAGCACGACAGCGCGCGAGCATCTATCACGCCGCGAACCGCCGCATCTATGGCCAGTGGATGAGCAGCATCCCCAGCCGCTTCATCGCCGAAATCCCGCCCGAACATGTCGACAGCGAAAACAGCTTCGGCGGTGGTCAAAGCCTGTGGCGCGCCAATTGGTCGGCTCAGGGTGATCCCTTTGCCCATGTTGCCGAGCGCCAGCCATCACGTACGATGACGCGTGGCCCCGCGTGGCAGCGCGCGGTCGCCGGATCGTCGACCGTCACGCGCGCCCCCGCGCCGAGCGAGAAAGGCCCTGCCGCCTCTGTCGGGGCCAAAGCGCGCGCCGATCTGGCCATCGGTATGCGCGTGTTCCACGAGAAATTCGGCTATGGCGACATCGCCGACATCGACGGCAACAAGCTCGAAGTCGAGTTCGAACAGGCCGGCAGCAAGAGGGTCCTCGACAGCTTCATCACTCTCGCCTGAAGCCTATTGTCAACTAGTTCGGTTATGATATGTCATCCCACGCGACCACGAGTCGCGTTTTGGGAGAATCTTCAATGAAAATGAAGCTCTTAGCGGGCGCAATGGCGCTCGCCCTAGTCGGCTGCTCGGAAAAATCGTCCGACGATGTCAGCGTTTCGGACACGGTAAATACCGAAAGTCCCGCTGTAGCCGAAGGCGCCGCCGACGCCGCTTCTGCCCCACGTATCGGAATCGAAGCCGCCCCCGGGGTCGCCTTTGACTATGCCTACACGTTCCGCCTCGCCGACGACCGCATCAGCAAGGTGCAGGAAGACCATGCCGCGGCCTGCGAAACGCTGGGCGTCCAACGCTGCCGCATCGTCGATGTCCGCTATCAGCTCACCGACGAAAAGCTCGTCGAAGCGCAGACGCAGTTCAAGCTGGAGGCGAGTATCGCGCGTAAATTCGGCGCCAATGCAATCGCAAGCGTCGAAAAGGCCGAAGGCGTATTGGCCGACGCCAGCGTCGCCGGCGAAGATGTCGGCAGCGAAATCCTCGCTTCGCAGCAACGCAGCGCCGGGTCCGAAGCCGAAATTTCCCGCCTTGAGGAACGGCTAAAAGCCGGTGGCCTTGGCAAAAGCGAGCGCGCCGAGTTGCTCGCGCAGATCAGCCAACTTCGCGGCGAAGTCGGCAATGAGCGCGAGGCCCGCCGTAGCGGCGAAGCGCGCATCGCCTGGACGAGCGTCGCGTTCAACTATGCCAGCGACGGCGGCCTGCCCGGCATCGGCCATGAAAACCCGTTTGCCAGCGCCAGCGAGACTTTGATGCGCAGCGGCAGCACCGCGCTGAGTTTCGTTCTGACTCTCGGCGCAGCGCTTCTGCCTTGGGCGCTCCTCCTTGGTTTGATCGTCGCCTTCTGGCGCAGCCGCTTCATGGTGGCAGTCCGACAGCAGATGGCGAAACCAACCGCCCACGACCCCGCGCCTCCCCCCGCCGGCTGATCCGACGCAGGCCGTCGCTTGCAAAGGTCCGACGCTGCGTTATGGCAAGAGCCATGACGCAGCAGACGACTTGGCTTGACCAGCTACGCGACGCCCAACGCCGAGGCGACACCGCGGCTGAGAGCGCTGCGCTTACCATCGCGATCCGCTCCGACGAGGCAATATCGCCGCCATTCTTGCTATCGACTTGCGCTCGACACGGCCGCCAATGCCGGCAGCGTCCCGATGACTCGTCACGCGGGGCTCGAGCCCGCCGAACAATCCCCTTCTCGACAAGCCTGACTGGGGTGCTGCTTGGCTATGGACGGACGGTGCCATCGCCGATGGAATGGAGAGGCTCTGCCCTTCTGCCCTTGCCGCGCTCGAGCTTGCGCCGCAGCCGGTGATCCCCGCCCGCGCTCCGTTGGCGCTCTTTTCCCGTCTGACGCCCGGAACGCATATCCAGCCGCATCACGGTATGCTCAACACGCGCCTTATCTGTCACCTGCCATTGATCGTCCCCGAGGGTTGCGCATTACGTGTCGGGCCAGAAACCCGCCAATGGCGCATAGGCGAACTGATGATTTTCGACGACAGTTTTGAGCATGAAGCATGGAATCGCGGCACCAGTGACCGCACCATTCTGTTGTTCGAAATCTGGCGCCCCGACATCAATGCCGACGAGCGCGAACAGCTAACTCGCATATTCTCGGCGATCGACACCTATGCCGAACGGTGAACGGGCGCCCCGTTCCGTCCCGGCTCGAGATGAGTATCGCGACCACTGCATTTACCGGATTTATCAAGCGGAGAAGCAGTACCTACTGCTAATGCAGAAAACGGGACGGTTTGCGGTCGGCAGGTTGATTGGTGTTGACGGTCGCTGCTGGAGCCGAGGGGAATCGAACCCCTGACCTCTGCAGTGCGATTGCAGCGCTCTCCCATCTGAGCTACGGCCCCGCGACCGCGGGGTTTTAACGGTCGCGTTTCGCAGTGGCAACGGCATTTCTCGCGCCTCTTGCCGCCAG
>JAURVS010000438.1 GCA_030655355.1 Sphingopyxis sp. | reverse complement strand
CTTGCTTTCCAGAGGACCAACCGGAAGGAGAAAGACTATGGCGGCCCCTGTCGTCACGATGCAGAATCTTATCGAGGCTGGCGCCCACTTCGGCCACCAGACCCACCGCTGGAACCCGCGCATGAAGCCGTATATCTTCGGTGCGCGCAACGGCATCCACATTCTCGACCTGTCGCAGACCGTGCCGCTCTTCGCGCGCGCTCTCGAATTCATCGCGTCCTCGTCGGCCGCTGGTGGCAAGGTCCTGTTCGTCGGCACCAAGCGCCAGGCACAGGGTCCGATCGCCGACGCCGCACGCGCTTCGGGTCAGCACTTCGTCAACCATCGCTGGCTGGGCGGCATGCTCACCAACTGGAAGACGATCTCGGGTTCGATCAAGCGTCTCAAGACGCTTGAAGAGCAGCTCTCGGGCGACACCTCGGGCCTTACCAAGAAGGAAGTGCTCAACCGCACCCGCGAACGCGACAAGCTTGAAATGTCGCTCGGCGGCATCCGCGACATGGGCGGCATTCCCGACGTGATGTTCGTGATCGACGCGAACAAGGAAGAGCTGGCGATCAAGGAAGCCAACGTTCTTGGCATTCCCGTCGTTGCGATCCTCGATTCGAACGTTTCGCCCGACGGCATCGCGTTCCCGGTTCCCGCGAACGACGACGCTGCCCGTGCGATCCGCATGTATTGCGACGCGGTTGCCCAGGCGGCAACCCGTGGCGGCCAGCAGGCGCGTGCAAACCGCGGCGAAGATCTGGGCGCGGCTGTCGATCCCATTGCCGAAGCGGCGCTGACGGAAGAAGCAGCCGCTCCGGTTGCTGAAGAAACCCCGGCTGTCGACACGGCTCCCGTGACCGAAGACGAACAGGTCCCGGCTGAAGCTGCAGCCGAAACCGAACGTCAGAGCGACGCCTAAGCGCGCCTGAATGACGGGGCGGCGCGCTGCGAACAGCAGCCGCCGCCCTTCGTCATCGTTTTGACTTATCGCGCCGCCACGCGTGCGGCGCAGCAGCCCGGATTGCCGGATTGCTCCACATTGGAAAGGATCACCCATGGCTGAAATTACGGCCGCTCTCGTCAAGGAACTGCGCGACCGCACGGGCGCAGGCATGATGGATTGCAAAAAGGCGCTCGCCGAAAATGGCGGTGACATTGAAGCATCGATCGATTGGCTCCGTACCAAGGGTCTCGCTGCCGCTGCCAAAAAGGCTGGGCGCGTTGCTGCCGAAGGTCTTGTCGGCGTTGCTACCGATGGCACCCGCGGTGCGATGGTTGAAGTGAACAGCGAAACCGACTTCGTCGGCAAAAATGAGCAGTTCCAGGAATTCGTCCGCGACGTGACGCAGGTCGCGCTCGCCGGCAACATCACGGACATCGAAGCGCTCGGCGCTGCGACCTACCCGTCGGGCGGCACGGTCACGGAAAAGCTGACCAGCAACATCGCGACGATCGGTGAAAACCAGTCGCTGCGTCGCTCGGTGATCGTCTCGGTGAACTCGGGCGTCGTCACGGGTTATGTCCACAACGCGGCCGCTCCCGGCATGGGCAAGATCGGCGTGCTCGTCGCGCTTGAATCGACCGCTGGCGCCGACGTTCTCGAACCGCTCGGAAAGCAGCTTGCGATGCACGTCGCGGCTGCCAACCCGCTGGCGCTGAACGGCGACGATCTCGACGCCGACATGGTCGCCCGCGAACGCGCGATCGCCGAAGAAAAGGCGGCCCAGTCGGGCAAGCCCGCCGACATCGTCAGCAAGATGGTCGACGGCTCGATCGCGAAGTTCCGCAAGGAAAACGCGCTCCTGTCGCAGCTGTTCGTGATGGACGGCAAGACTCCGGTCGCCGAAGTCGTTGCCGCAGCCGGCAAGGATGTTGGCGCGACGATCACGCTCAAGGGCTTCGTGCGCTTCCAGCTCGGTGAAGGCATCGAGAAGGAAGAAAGCGATTTCGCGGCGGAAGTCGCAGCCGTCGCTGGCGTCTGATAAAAGAAGAACCGGATTGCTGCGGTCGTCGCGGTAGTCCGCTTGGCAATGGCGCGCACCCGCTCTAGGGTGCGCGCCATTCGCATATATTGAGTTTGTAAGAGGTTCCCCCACCATGGCACTGCCCGGCATGAAACGCATATTGCTGAAATTGTCGGGCGAGGCGCTGATGGGCTCGAGTGCCTTTGGCATTGATCCCGAAACAGTCGCGAGCATGGCCGCCGAGGTCAAGGAAGCCAAGGATCGCGGGCTCGAAATCTGTCTCGTCATCGGTGGCGGCAACATTTTTCGCGGCATGGCGGGCGCTGCCAAGGGCATGGACCGCGCGCAGGCCGACTATATGGGCATGCTTGCGACGGTGATGAACGCGCTCGCGATGCAGAATGCGCTCGAACAGCTCGGTGTCGAAACGCGCGTCCAATCGGCGATCGAGATGGACAAGGTGTGCGAACCCGTCATCCGCCGCCGCGCCGAACGCCACATGGAAAAGGGCCGCGTCGTGATTTTCGCCGCTGGCGTCGGCGCTCCCTATTTTACGACCGACAGCGGTGCAGCGCTTCGCGCCGCTGAAATGAAATGCGACGCGCTGCTGAAGGGCACGAGCGTCGACGGCGTCTATAATGCCGACCCCAAGAAGGACCCCGCCGCGGTCCGCTATGACACATTGAGCTATGATCGCGTTCTGGCCGACAATCTGAAGGTGATGGACGCGAGCGCGGTCGCGCTGTGCCGCGACAATCATATCCCGATTGTCGTGTTCAACATTCGCGAGCCCGGAAATCTGGCGCGCGTGCTGGCAGGCGAGGGTGTTTCCACTGTCGTCGGCGACGCAGCCTGACAAGAATCAAGAGAGGAAAAGACGATGGCGAAATATGACAAGGCCGATCTGGAGCGCCGCATGAATGGTGCGGTCGAATCTTTGAAAAGCGACCTTGCGGGCCTTCGTACCGGCCGCGCGCACACAGCGCTGCTCGATCCGGTTACGGTCGAAGTCTATGGCGCGCAAATGCCGCTGAATCAGGTGGCATCGGTCAGCGCGCCCGAAGCACGGATGCTGACCGTGCAGGTGTGGGACAAGTCGAATGTTGGCCCGGTCGACAAGGCGATCCGCTCGGCGGGTCTTGGCCTTAACCCGATCGTCGATGGCCAGATGCTGCGCCTGCCAATCCCCGAAATGACGCAGGAGCGCCGCAAGGAGCTGTCGAAGCTCGCCGGCAAATATGCCGAAGCGGCGCGCATCGCGGTGCGCAACGTCCGCCGCGACGGCATGGACAATCTGAAGACCGACGAGAATAAAAAGGAAATCAGCGAAGACGAGCGCAAGCGTCACGAAACCGAGGTGCAGAAGCTGACCGACGCGACGATTGCCGACCTCGATGCCGCCGCGACCGCCAAGGAAAAGGAAATCCTAGGCTAGTGCGTTCTTACGCCGACTCCTTTTCCGTTCGTGTCAAGCGAAGTCGAGGCACCCCTCGTCGTAGCGCAAGTCCGACCGGTGTCTCGACTTCGCTCGACACGAACGGGTTCTGAGGTCTTTTCGTGACAACTGAGAATCACGGCGCGCGCCATGTCGCCATCATCATGGACGGCAATGGCCGCTGGGCCAAAAAGCGCTTCCTGCCGCGCGTCGCCGGCCACAAGGCTGGTGTCGAGGCGGTGCGGACGATCGTGCGTGCCGCTGGCGACCTCGGCATCGAGGCGATGACGCTTTACGCCTTTTCGTCCGAGAACTGGAAGCGGCCTGAGGAAGAGGTCAGCGATTTGATGGGGCTGATGAAACGCTTCATCCTGTCCGACCTCGAGGAATTCGCGGCAAATGACGTGAAGCTGAAAGTGATCGGCAACTGGCGCGCGCTCACGCCCGACGTCGTTGCGCTGATCGAAAATGCGCTCGACCGCACATCGGGCAACAAGCGGACGACGCTTGCGGTGGCGCTCAACTATGGTGCGCAGGACGAACTGGTCCGCGCTGCGACGGCCGCTGCGGCCGCAGGCGATATCAGCGAGGCATCGATTGAGGCGAACCTCGATACCGCCGACATGCCGCCGCTCGACCTGCTGATCCGCACGTCGGGCGAAGTCAGGCTGTCGAACTTCCTGCTCTGGCAATCGGCCTATGCCGAACTGTATTTCACCGACCGGCTGTGGCCGGACTTCACGCCCGCTGACCTGAAGGCAGCGCTCGATCATTTTGCTCGGCGCGATCGCCGTTACGGGGGGCTTTAGACCATGGCGGCAGCCGGGAAATCGGATCTGATGGTGCGCGCGGGATCGGCGCTCATAATGTTCGCGATTGCGGGCACCGCGCTTTGGTTCGGCGGTCTCGCCTTTGGCCTGCTGCTCCTCGTCGGCGGCGCGCTCGTCCTCGTCGAATGGTTTGCGCTTGTTCGCGCGATGAGCCTCGGCAGCGGCGCCAAGGCGGCGCTCTCCATACTCGGTCCGATCCTCGTATTCGGTGCGATGGCGGGGCTGTGGTTTATTCGCGATCAACTCGGCGTCACCGCCGCGCTGTGGGTATTCGGCATGGTCTGGGCGACCGACATCGGCGCCTATTTTGCCGGCCGCGCCTTTGGCGGCGTGCGCCTCGCGCCCAGGATCAGCCCGTCCAAGACCTGGTCGGGGCTGATCGGCGGGATGATCGCGGCGCTGATCGCCAGCGCCACCATTGGCGACCGCGCGGGGATCGTCGGTGTGCCGCTGTGGATTGGTCTGTTCATGGGACTGCTCGCGCAGCTCGGCGATCTGGCGCAAAGCTGGATGAAGCGCCGCGCCGGGGTCAAGGATTCGGGCAAGCTCATTCCGGGGCATGGCGGGCTGTTCGATCGCGTCGATGGCGTATTGCCGGTGGCGCTGTTGCTCGGCGCGCTGGCTTTTGCTGGCCACATCGCCGTGCGGGCGGCGGCTTGATATGACGCAGCGCCGCCTTTCGCTGTTCGGCGCCACGGGCTCAGTCGGGCAATCGACGCTCGATCTCGTTCGCCGCGATGGCGAGGCGTGGCAGGTTGCGGTGCTGACCGCCAATAGCGACATCGCTGAACTCGCGAAGCTCGCGAAGGAATTCCGCCCCGACGTTGCGGTAATCGCCGATGAAACGCTTTATGGGGCGCTGAAAGAGGCGCTCGCGGGCACGGGCATCGAAACCGCTGCGGGCGCCGAGGCACTGGTTGAAGCGGCGCAGAGGCCCACCGACCTCGTGATGGCTGCGATCGTCGGCACCGCTGGCCTTGCGCCGACGATGGCGGCGCTCGCCGCTGGTTACGACGTCGCACTCGCCAACAAGGAAGCCCTCGTTTCGGCCGGGGCGTTGATGACCGCGGTCGCGCGCACTTCGGGTGCGACCATCCTGCCCGTCGACAGCGAGCATAATGCGATCTTCCAGTGCCTCGCGGGCGGGCGGATCGATCAGGTGCGCCGCATCATCCTGACCGCCAGCGGCGGCCCCTTCCGCACGATGAGCGCTGACGACATGGCGCGCGTCACGCCGACGCAGGCGGTTGCTCATCCCAACTGGTCGATGGGCGCAAAGATCAGCGTCGATTCGGCAACGATGATGAACAAAGGCCTCGAACTGATCGAGGCGCATCATCTGTTTCCCGTCGGGCTCGAACGGATCGAGATCCTCGTCCACCCGCAATCGGTGATCCACAGCCTCGTCGAATATATTGACTGCTCGACGCTCGCACAGCTTGGCTCGCCCGACATGCGCATCCCGATCAGCAGCGCGCTTGCCTGGCCGCAGCGGATGGCGACGCCGTGCGCGCCGCTCGATCTGGCGAGTATTGCACGGCTCGATTTCGAGGCGCCCGACGAAGTGCGCTTCCCCGCGACTGCGCTTTGCCGCGCCGCAATTGCCGAAGGCGGCGCGCGCCCCGCGCAGCTTAACGCCGCGAACGAAATCGCGGTGGCGGCGTTTCTCGCTGGCCGCATATCCTTCCCGGCGATCGTCGACACGGTGCGCCGCGTGATCGACGCGGTGGAACCGACGGTGCCGTCATCGCTTCAGGACATATTCAGCGTCGATGCCGCATCCCGCGCGGCTGCCCGCCATTTTGTGGACCAATGTGAACATGCTTGAGACCCCCGGTTTCGCTTTTACCATTCTCGCCTTCCTGCTCGTGCTCGGGCCGCTCGTGTTCGTTCACGAATATGGCCATTACATTGTCGGCCGCTGGTGCGGGGTGAAGGCCGATACATTTTCGATCGGTTTCGGACGCAAGATCCTTGGCTGGACCGACAAGCGCGGCACCGAATGGAAAATCGGCTGGCTGCCGCTCGGCGGCTATGTCCAGTTCGCGGGCGACCGCGACGCAGTCAGTCAGCCCGACGCCGACTGGCAGCAACTGCCCGCCGAACAGCGGTCGCATACTTTCCCGGCGCAGCCGGTGTGGAAGCGCGCGTTGATCGTCGTTGCGGGGCCGGTGACGAATTTCCTGTTCGCCATCCTGATCCTTGCGAGCTTCGCCTGGGTCGGCGGCAAGCTGGTGACGCCGCCCGTCGCGGGCGGGATCGAGGCGAGCTCGGCAGCGGCTGCGGCAGGGCTGCAGACCGGCGACAGGATCGTTGCGATCGACGGTCGCCCGATCGAGACCTTCGGCGATATTCCCATGGCGGTCGCGCATCGTCCGGGCGAGGCGATGCAGGTGAGGATATCACGGGGCGGCAGCGAGCAAGTCGTCGAGCTGACCCCGCGGCTGGTCAAGGCGAAGGATCCTTTTGGCCAGGAATATGAGCGCGCGATCATCGGCCTCGCGCCGCCCGCGCAGCAACTGCAATCGATTTCGCTTCTCGAAGCCCCCGCAGTGGGTCTCCGCCAGACGTGGCAGATCGTGCGTCAGACGGGTGAAGTGCTCGGCCAGTTTCTCACCGGGCGCCGTTCGATCAAGGATATGAACGGCCCGGTGAAGATCGCGGAGATTTCTGGGCAGGCGGCGACGCTGGGGCTGGCGTCGCTCATATTCTTCATTGCCCTGATTTCCATCAATCTGGGGTTCATCAATCTCTTGCCATTGCCCATGCTCGATGGTGGTCACCTTGTCTTCTACGCCTATGAAGCGATCCGGCGGCGGCCCGCACCGCCCCAAGCGCAGGAATGGGCATTCCGATTCGGCTTCGTGGCCATCGTTACCCTTATGCTGGTCGTGACTTTCAATGATTTGGGCTCAATTGGCGTCTGGGACAGGATCGCGCGCTTGATTGGATAGCCGTAGTGGGGCAGGGAGTGGCGCGCGAACCTGCGGTCAGGCGGGTTTGGCGCTTTTGAGTTATTTTTTCGGGATGAACAGCGTGGCTTCACACAAACTCTCGGCGCGGACACAGCTGTCGGCCCTCCTCATGGCAGGTACGATGCTCGCGGCGCCGGCGATAGCGCAAGTCGCGCCACCAGTGGTTCCTGCGCCCGCGTCTGAAGCGGCGCCGACGGCAACCACCGTCAAGTCGATCACCGTCGTCGGGAACCAGCGCCTCGAAGCGCAGACGATCATGTCGTACCTGCGCCTGCGCGTCGGTCAGCAATATGATCGCTCGGTGCTCGACCAGGCGCTGAAGGACCTCGCCGCCACCGAGTTGTTCAAGGATTTCCAGATCACCGATAACGGCGGTGCGCTGCAGATTCAGGTGACCGAAAACCCGGTGATCAACCGCGTCATTCTCGAGGGCAACAAGCGCCTGAAAGAAGACAAGATCCGTCCCGAGATCAAACTCGCGCCGCGCCAGATCTTCACCCGTTCGAAGGTCCGCGCCGACGTTGCGCGCATCATTGAACTCTACAAGCGTCAGGGCCGCTTCGCCGCGACCGTTGAGCCCAAGATGGTGTCGCTCGACCAGAACCGTGTGGACGTCGTTTTTGAAATCAACGAAGGACCAAAATCCAAGGTCCGCCAGATCAACATCATCGGCAATGAAAAGTTCAGCGACGGCGAACTCAAGGGCGAGATGGCGACGAAGCAGTCGAGCCTGATGACGATCCTGTCGTCGAACACCAGCTACGACCCCGATCGCCTCGCCTATGACCAGCAGAAGCTGCGTCTCTTCTATCTTGCCAATGGCTATGCCGATTTCCGGGTGATTTCGGCGGTTGCAGAGCTGACCAGCAACAAGCAGGACTTCATCATCACTTACGTGGTCGAAGAAGGCGAACGTTATAAGTTCGCCGACATCGACGTGAAGAGCGAACTGCGCGACTTCCAGCCCGAAATGCTGAAGAAGTTGCTGCCGATGAAGGCTGGCGATTGGTATGATGCCAAGTTGGTCGAAGACACCGTTGAAAGCCTAAGCGAAACCGCAGGCTTGTTCGGCTACGCCTTTGCCGACATCAACCCGGAATTCCGGCGCGACCCCGAAACGCGCACGATGGCGATCACCTTCAACGTCGCTGAAAGCCCGCGGACCTATGTCGAGCGGATCGACGTCAACGGCAACACGCTCACCCATGACAAGGTCGTCCGCCGCGAATTCCGTCTGAACGAAGGCGACGCCTTCAACAGCTTCGGCATCAAGCGTACCGAGAGCCGCATCAACAGCCTTGGCTATTTCCAGGAAAATCTGGAAATCGAGCGCAAGGAAGGCAGCGCGCCCGACCGCATCATCCTCGAAACCAATGTTCAGGAAAAGCCGACCGGCGAATTGTCGCTGTCCGCCGGTTTCTCGTCGATCGAGAATTTCCTGCTTCAGGCATCGATCCGCCAGCGCAACTTCCGCGGCCTCGGTCAGCAGTTGCAGGCGTCGGTCAACTATTCGAGCTATTCGAAGTCGATCGAACTTGGCTTCACCGAACCCTATCTGTTCGATCGCAACATCTCGGTCGGTGGCAGCGTCTATCGCCGCGACCTGAACTCGTTCAACTTCATCAACAATGACCGCCGGACGACGTTCCAGCAGGTCACAACCGGGCTTCAGCTCAACGCCGGTGTGCCGCTGACCGAATTCATGTCCTTCTTTGCGCGCTACAGCATCAACTTCGACGATGTGACGCTGGACAAGTCGATCTATTATTTCGGCAACGAATGCGATCCGCTCGTTGCCGGCCGTTATCTTTGCGACGCGATCGGCAATCGCACCACATCGCTGCTCGGCTACACGCTGGCCTATGACGATCGCGACAACCGTATTCGTCCGACGCGCGGCCAGTCGCTGTCGCTCAGCCAGGATTTTGCGGGCCTCGGCGGCAGCGTCAAATATGTCCGTACGCGTCTGTCGGGCAGCAAGCATTTCAACCTTGGCAGCCGCTTCATCCTGAACGTGTCGGCAGAAGGCGGGTATATCTATCCGTTCGGCAGCCGCCCGACGCCGACGAGCGACAAGGTCCGCCTGACCGACCGCTTCTTCCTCGGCGAACCGCAGATGCGCGGCTTCGACATTCGCGGCGTCGGTCCGCGCGTTATCCGCTACGGTTCGGTCGACCTCACAAATCCTGCGAATCCGATCCTTGACACCACGACCGATGATCGCGGCCAGATCGACGACGCGCTGGGCGGCCGCGCTTATTATCAGGGCCGTCTGGAAATCGACATTCCGCTGGGTACGGGCGCCAAGGAAATGGGCCTGCGACCCTCGGTCTTCCTAGACGTCGGTTCGGTATTTAGCGTGCGGCGTCCGGAACTAACCACGTTGGCCAACTTCAGGGACCCTGCCGACAATCTGACGAAATATCTGTGTCGGAATGCCACCACCGGGCAGCAGACTTTTGCGACCAACACCCCGAATGCCGATGGCACCCCGTCGGGCCAGTACCAGACCTGCGCTACCGGCTTCTCGCCGCTCGCGCCGTTCGAAGAACGCTTCTTCGGTGATAGCTGGATGCCGCGCGTTTCGATCGGTGCAGGGGTCAACTGGAACTCGCCATTCGGTCCCTTCCGCATCGACTTCGCTTACGCCCTTCGCAAAGAAGAGGGCGACGACACCAAACGATTCTCATTCAATGTAGGAACCCAATTCTAATGAAGAAAATTCTCGCCGCTTCGGCGCTGGCGATTGCCGCGCTGACCGTTTCGCCCATCATCTCGGCTCCGGCCATCGCACAGTCGAAGGGGGTCGGCGTCGCCGACGTCCGTGTCGCTGCGGCTCGCTCGAACGCCTTCCAGACGGCCTCGACGCAGATCGAAACGACCTACAAGGCTCAGATTGATCAACAACAGACGCGCGGCCAGACGCTTCAGGCCGAAGTGAACGTCCTGATCGCGAAATATAACGAAGAAATCAAAAAGACGCCGCGCAACGAAACTGCGGTCGCTGCCGCGGGCAAGGCTGTGCAGGACAAGCAACGTGCGGCGCAGACTGAGCTCGGCCAGATCGGCGCGCCGGTCGATCTCGCGATCGCTTATGTCGAAGACCAGATCAGCCTTCGCATGAACGAAGCGATCAAGGCTGCGATGACCGCGAAAAAGGTCGACCTGCTGATCAACCCGGAAGCGGTGATCGCGCGGGAAAACAACGTCGACATCACCGACGCAGTGGTTGCCGAACTCAACCGTCTCCTGCCGAACGTGTCGACTGCGGTGCCGGCCGGTTATCAGGCCGGTCAGCTTGTTCAGCAGCGCAATCAGCAGCTGATGGATCAGGCGCGCGCCGCGCAGGGCGGTGCAGCAGCCCGTCCCGCGACGCCGGCTCCGGCACCGACCGGCACTGCGCCGACGACGCGCTAATACCAATGGCGGACGGGGAAAATTCGGACGGCGCGTTGGGTCCGGTGGATATCCGCCGGATCCTGACCCTGCTGCCGCATCGTTATCCGATGCTGCTCGTCGACCGGGTGGAATCGATGGTGAAGGACACCTCGATCCACGCGGTCAAGGCAGTGACGATTAACGAGCCTTTTTTTCAGGGCCATTTCCCCGGCCGACCGATCATGCCCGGTGTTCTCATCGTCGAGGCGCTGGCGCAGGCAGGTGGCATTTTGGCGATCGAATCGCTGGGCCTCGGCGGTTCGGGCAAGCTCGTCTATTTCATGGGTATCGACGGAGTGAAGTTCCGCAAGCCCGTCGAACCCGGCTGCTTGCT
>JAURVS010000437.1 GCA_030655355.1 Sphingopyxis sp. | reverse complement strand
GGGACGGGCGGCGGAGTGACCGGACGTCCGTCGGGCGCATAGCCATGGCTTATGCCATCAAAGCTGCGCTCGTCGGACGCCGGGTGGTTCGGATCTGAAGATGACAATGTCTCGTCAATCGTTCGAATTGCCCTTGAGCAGGCGAGCGAGGACGAAACCGATCACCGTCGCAGCGCCAACAGCGATCGCCGGATTCTTCTTCACGAGATCGCGGGTCGAAGCCGCTAGTTCGTCGAGATCCTTCTTGTCGAGCGTCGTCGCCAGACCGGCAACGGTCGTCGCCGCCGAACGGGCATAGTCGCCATATTGCTTGCCGAATTTGCTGTCGACGGTGCCTGCGCTGTCTTCAAGGAGCTTGGCGAGGCTACCGACGGCTTCGGCGGCCTTATCCTTGCCCTTCGTCGCCGCGTCGCGCGCTTTGACCGATGCCTGATTCTTCAATGACGACGCGTCTTGCTTCAGTGAGGCTGCCTTTTTCGAGGCTTCAGACTTGATGGTGTCGCGGGTCGCGGCGATCTGATCGCGGATCGGGTGATCCTTCGTCGACTTGACGGTCACGGGCTTGCGCGCGGGCGCTGCCTTAGTTGCGGCCGGCTTTGCGGGTGCAGTGGGACGGGGAGCGGCGACTTTCTTCGTCGCGGGAGTAGCGGCTTTGGCCATCGACTTCATCCTCTTCTTTTGTGTCGGGTGCCGCATCGGCGAACAACCCTTTGGTCCTGCCCCAATATATAGCAAAGCGCACACAATGGTTCCATAGGCGTGCAAAATTCCTATGCGGTGGTTGCGCTCCGGCCCCCTCGCCGATAACAGGCGGGCGCCTTTCCCTACCGGCCTATCGCTGGCCGCCAGCAGGACAAAATCCATGACCGCCATCATCGACATTCACGGCCGCGAAATCCTCGACAGCCGCGGCAACCCGACCGTCGAAGTCGATGTCCTGCTCGAAGACGGCAGCTTCGGCCGTGCCGCTGTCCCCTCGGGCGCGTCGACCGGCGCGCATGAAGCGGTCGAATTGCGCGATGGCGACAAGTCGCGTTACCTCGGCAAGGGCGTGATCAAGGCGGTAGCCGCCGTGAACGGCGATATCGCCGACACATTGATTGGCCTCGATGCCGAGGATCAGCGCGAACTCGATCAAGCCATGATCGACCTCGACGGTACGCCGAACAAGAGCCGCCTCGGCGCCAACGCGATCCTGGGTGTCAGCCTTGCGGTCGCCAAGGCCGCCGCCGATGCCCGCGGTCTGCCGCTCTATCGCTACGTCGGCGGGGTTTCGGCGCGCACGCTGCCGGTGCCGATGATGAACATCATCAATGGCGGCGAACATGCCGACAATCCGATCGACGTTCAGGAATTCATGATCATGCCCGTCGGCGCGGGCAGCATTGCCGAAGCCGTGCGCTGGGGCAGCGAGATTTTCCACACGCTGAAAAAAGGTCTCTCTGCGAAGGGCCTCGCCACCGCAGTCGGCGACGAGGGTGGCTTTGCCCCGAACCTTGCCTCGACGCGCGCTGCGCTCGACTTCATCGCCGCATCGGTGGATCAGGCAGGCTTCAAGCTCGGCACTGATGTCGTCCTCGCGCTCGATTGCGCCGCGACCGAATTCTTCAAAAATGGTAAGTATGAGATCAGCGGCGAAGGCCTGTCGCTCAGCCCCGAACAAATGGCCGAATATCTCGCCGCGCTGGTCAAGGATTATCCGATCAAGTCGATCGAGGACGGCATGAGCGAAGATGATTTCACCGGCTGGAAGGCGCTCACCGATCTGGTCGGCGACAAATGCCAACTCGTTGGGGACGATCTGTTCGTTACCAACCCGCTTCGTTTGGAGCAGGGCATCAAGGACGGCCTCGCCAACTCGCTGCTCGTCAAGGTCAACCAGATCGGTACGCTCTCCGAAACGCTCGACGCCGTCGATATGGCGCACCGCGCGCGCTACACTGCGGTGATGTCGCACCGTTCGGGCGAGACCGAGGATGCGACGATCGCCGACCTCGCGGTCGCGACCAACTGCGGTCAGATCAAGACCGGCAGCCTCGCGCGTTCGGACCGGCTCGCGAAGTACAACCAGCTCATCCGCATCGAAGAGGAGCTGGGCGATATGGCGCGGTATCCGGGTGCGTCGATTTTCGGCTGATCGCAAAGCTGCGGAAAAGTGCGGTTTGATGCCTTGACGCCATGAATCAACTCTGATTCAAGGGCCGGAATGACGCAGCGCCATAAATTCCGTAAATCGATGAACCGGGCCGCCGGTCCCGCCATCGCGGTGATGGTGGTGCTGGCGATGATCGGCTACATCATTTTTGGGCCGACCGGGCTCTACGCCTGGGGCGACTATGGTCAGTCGGTCGAAAAGAAGCGCGTTATACTGAGCGAACTCGCCAAGAAGCAGAGCGAGCTTCAGAATCGCGTCAATCTGCTCGACCGGCGTAGCGTCGATCCTGATCTGGCGGAGGAATATGTCCGCGAGAAACTCGGCGCCTATCATCAGGACGAGTATATCATTCCGATGGAGCCGACCGCGAAGCCCTGAGCTTTCGCCGCAGCTTTGCTGCGCCTTTGCTGCATACGTAAGTAGGCTTCTCGTCATCGGACCGTGGGCGTTGCCAAGTGCGGCGCGGCTCTCCTATATGGCGGCTTGCCGTAACGGCGAATATGCAAAGGAACCCGTCTTGGCCAAAGCACCAGCGCGCACCTCCCCCGCGCCAAAAAAGACTGCAACCACCCCGGCCGCCGCGAATAACCGCGAGCAACCGCGCGACCCCGTCCCATATGACGCGACGCCCGAAGAGCTGGAAAAATTCTACCGCGAGATGCTGCTGATCCGCCGTTTCGAAGAGAAGGCCGGGCAGCTTTATGGTCTGGGTTTGATCGGCGGTTTCTGCCACCTCTATATCGGTCAGGAAGCGGTCGCAGTGGGGCTGCAGTCGGCGCTCGACGGCGACAAGGACAGCGTGATCACGGGGTACCGCGACCATGGCCATATGCTGGCCTACGGTATCGATCCCAAGGTGATCATGGCTGAACTGACCGGCCGCGCTGCGGGGATCTCGCGCGGCAAGGGCGGGTCGATGCACATGTTCAGCGTCGAGCATAAATTCTATGGCGGGCACGGCATCGTCGGCGCGCAGGTGTCGCTCGGCACCGGGCTGGCCTTTGCGCACAAATATCGCGGCGACGGCGGCGTGGCGATGGCCTATTTCGGCGACGGCGCGTCGAACCAGGGCCAGGTCTATGAAAGCTTCAACATGGCCGAGCTGTGGAAGCTGCCGATCATCTTCGTGATCGAGAATAATCAATATGCGATGGGCACTTCGGTGAACCGTTCTTCGGCCGAGGACCAGCTGTATCGCCGCGGCGAAAGCTTCCGCATTCCCGGAATGCAGGTTGACGGAATGGACGTGCTTGCGGTGCGCGGTGCGGCCGAAGCGGCGCTTGAATGGGTGCGCGCGGGCAAGGGTCCGGTGCTGATGGAACTCAAAACCTATCGCTATCGCGGCCACTCGATGTCTGACCCCGCGAAATATCGGAGCCGCGAGGAAGTGCAGGCCGTGCGCGACAAGTCCGACGCGATCGAACATCTCAAAAAACTGATGTCGGATGCCGGCGTAACCGAAGACAAGTTCAAGGATATCGACAAGGAAATCCGCCAGATCGTGGCCGACTCCGCCGACTTTGCGGAAAGCGCGCCCGAACCTGAACTTCACGAACTTTATACCGACGTGCTGGTGGAGCAATATTGAGATGGCCATCGAATTGAAAATGCCGGCGCTGTCGCCGACGATGGAAGAGGGCACGCTCGCCAAGTGGCTCGTCAAGGAAGGCGACACGGTCAAATC
>JAURVS010000422.1 GCA_030655355.1 Sphingopyxis sp. | reverse complement strand
AGCGATATTATCGAAAGCAGAGCAGGTGGGTTGCGGCATTGCCGCGCAAAAGATGCTCGTCGGTCGCACAGTGTCTACGCCTTGGGTTTCAGGGGATTGCGCAGTGCATCAAAACGCTTTGAACGTCGAACCGCATTTGACCTTTCGCGAACATCAAATTTTGGAATTGGTCGCCGTTGGTTGTTCGGCCAAACAGATCGCGATCGAGATCAATATCGCGCCGCGAACCGTCGAACGGCATATCGAGAATGTGCGGTTAAAATTGAATGCGCGAAACAGGGCGCATCTGATTACGCAAGCCATGTATCTTGGTCTGCTCGTGATCGAAGCCCCTCAACGCGCAGAGCCAACTCTGTTCGAACTGTGAACGGAGATATCTGTCCCCGCGCAGCGAATCAGAGGGCCGGACGGTCGGCAGGCCCCAATGGCAGAGCCATGATCGCGCGCGTCCCCGGATTTGCGCGCGCCGGGTGGGTTTGCTCATAGCGGACCGCAGCGCGATGCGAGCGCGCCATGGCTTCTATCAGGCGCGTACCAAGGCCGGTACCGCGAACTTCGCCGCCACCTGTCCACCCGGCGCCATCGTCCTCGACGACGAGTTCGAGACCGGCAGCGGCTTCTGACAACAATATCCGTACCTCGCCGCCGCCATCGGGGTAAGCGTATTTACAGGCGTTGCTTACCCATTCATTCGCGATCATCCCGATCGCAACAGCTTTGTCGGTCGAAATTTTCATGGCGGGAGCGCTCACGCTTACCGTCCGCACCCGCTCTCCCGAAGACCATGTCGAGGCAAGGTCGGTTGCCAGGCCGCCAAGATAATCGTCCATCGCGACAAACTCGACGTCGTCGCTCGTATACAGGCGCTGATTGACCTGCGCGATCGTGGCGATGCGCTGCTGCGTCTGCCGCAGTGCGTCACGCGCCGCTGCATCATTCACCGTCCTCGACTGGAGGCCGATGAACGACATCACCATCTGCAGATTGTTCGCGACGCGGTGATTGACCTCTTTGAGCAGCGCCTCAAGCCGGGCATTGCTCGCGAGCAGATCACCTTCTGCCTGCTCGCGCGCGCGGCGAAGCTGGGCGCGATCGAGCACTTGCTCAAAGCTGCTCGCAAGAAGGTCGAAGAAATCCTCGCCGACCGTCTTCACGACATAATCGTCGGCGCCCGCCTTCAGCGCCGCGACAGCGATACGGCTTTCCTCCGAACCCGTGACATAGACGACAGGCGGGCAGCCCGGCAGCGCGCGTAGCGCCTGGAGCGTAGCCAGACCGTCGAGGCCGGGCATATAATGGTCAACGGCGACAAGATCGAATGCGCGCGCTTCGACCATCGCGACACCCTCGGCCCCGCTCGCGGCGAGGACGACATCATAGCCCTTGCGCCCGAGCGCACGCGCGACCAGCCGTCTTATGCCCTCGTCGTCATCGATGTAGAGAATATGGGTCAGCGGCTGTCTCAGACGGGGTCCGGGTCGGGTACCTGGATGACCGACAGGAACAAACCGAGTTGGCGGATCGCGTCGGCGAAATTCTCGTAGTTGACCGGCTTGGTAATATAAACATTGCAGCCCAGATCATAGCAGCGCTGAATCTCGATCTTGTCGTCGGTCGTCGTCAGGACCACGACCGGGGTGCGGCGCAGCGGGCTGTCGTCGCTTTTGATTTTCGCCAGAATGTCGATGCCGCTCATATCGGGCAGATTGAGATCGAGCAGGACCAGCGCCGGGCCGTTGCGCACCGGGCCATCTTCGGCATCATACAAAAAAGCGAGCGCGCTTCCCCCGTCAGTGAAATGATGGATGGTGTTCGAAATCCCCGCGCGGCGGATATTCTTCTCGATAAGTCGGGCGTGACCTTCGTCATCCTCGATCATCACGATATTGACCGATTGATATTCAGACATCGCCGTTCCCACCTTGCCATTCGCTCGGCAAGGTGAGCGAAAAGGTGGACCCTTCTCCCAAAGCCGACGACACTTCAATATATCCGCCGAGGCGATAAGCGAGCGCACGAGCGTGCGCAAGCCCGATGCCCTCGCCGGGCTGGTCCTGCGCCCCCGCGCGGCGAAACAGGTCAAATATCCGCTCATGATCCTTGGGATCGACCCCGCGGCCATTGTCGGTGACGGCAATAACAATTCGCCCGAACAGGCGCTTCCCGGTCACGGTAATGATACCGGGCACGTCGGGCTTGAGATATTTGAGCGCGTTTTCGACCAAGTTCGAGAGGATCTGCTCGACCGCCACCCGATCGTTGACCACCGACGGCAGCGGCTCAACCGTCAACACCGTTCCCGTTTCTTCGATGCGGTGATGCAGGCTATCCGAAATGCTCTGAACGATGGCGCTGATGTCAAGAAGCTCGGGCGCGAGCGTCCGCCGCCCCTGTCGTGACAATTGCAGGATGGCATTGATCAGCCGGTCCATCTTTTGCGTCGAACTGCGAATAAAACCGAGCGATTCGGGCAAGTCTTCCTCGATTGCCAGTCGCGTCGCGCTGTCGGGAGGCGCCCACCCCTCGGCGTCGCTCTTTTCGACATAGTTGGCGATCGCCTTTCGCGCCGCTTCCAACTCGGCGGTGAAGCCCATCACGTTGACCAGCGGCGAACGGAGGTCGTGCGACACGATATAGGCGAAACGCTGGATTTCAACATTGGCACGCTGCAACTCGGCCGTGCGCGCATCGACAAGCTGTTCAAGGCTGTCGTTGAGTCCGCTAAGCTCTGAGCGGGACTCACGGAGATCGGCTAGATTGCGACGAACCAGAAAAAGCGTCGCCGCCGCGACACTCAGAATAAGGAGTCCCGTCACGGCAAGCGTGACGTTGAACAGAAGCTGTGTCTGGCGTTGCCGGTCCTCGCGCCCGCGCAGCAGGCGTAATTCCTCGGCCAGCATCGTATCGACGATCGTGCGTGCCTCACGAACATAGCCAACCCCGGCGTCATTCGCGAAGTCGGACAGCATCTGGCGACGCGCGTCGCCGGTCATGCCACTCGTCCTGCGATAGTGGACACTATAGGCATCGAGAAGCGCACGCAGCCGCGTCGTGCGCACCTGCTGCTGTGCATTGTCCCCGATGAGCTTGGTGAGCACGGCCAGATGATCGCGGGCGGTCACCTCGGCGCGGCCCATAATCTCTGCAAAGGCTGGGTTTTGGGTCAACAGCAGGCCCCGGCGAGCTGTTTCGAGCCGTTCGTTCGCGCTCGCGAATGAACCGAGACGCGCCTCAACCGCCAGTGTGTGCGTGACAAGCGCGGCACTCGCCTCATTGTCGCGCTGGATCCAGAAAACCGCGACCGCCGCCACGAGGAGCGCGGTGAATCCCAGCGACAGCAAGAAGATGATTGCGCGGCTTGCGCGTGTGTCGCGCCCCAGCGAGCCGAGTTTCGTCGATTGCATCCGCCTCCGTCCCGTTAGATAAAAGTTCTGATCCGGTCGGTGAGCTCGTTCGGACGATAAGGCTTGGGTAGAAACAGTCCGCGCGCCGGCAACGCGACATCGCGTGATGGCACGCGCCCCGATGTAATGATGATCTCGACCGGCGGCCAGCGATCGCGGACGCAAGCGGCCAGTTTCATGCCGTCCATCGATCCGGGCATTTCGATATCGGTAAAGACGATACGGATGTCAGGATGAGCTTCCAGAAGCTCGATGGCCTCATCAGCGTCGCTTGCCTGAAGGACTCGATACCCTGCTTCCTCAAGAATGTCGGTGGCGGACAACAATACGAGCGGATCGTCTTCGACGACCAATATGATCCCTGTGAACTCAGCTGCCACGCAAATTCTCCTCACGGCCCATTTCCTGCGCGAGCCGGAGAGGAGCTTCAAATTCTGCCGATAATCCTTCGGTACGAAAGTCCAATTTGACCGAGCCGCGGCCGATCAAACCCATCCCTATCAGCCTGCTACCAAACCCTTTTCGTTCCGGTGGTTTAACGAGCGGTCCGCCCCGTTCGTTCCAGTGTCCGATCAACCTACTCTCAAGCGCATCGTCGATGACCCAGCCAAACTCGATCCGGCCGTCTGGAACCGACAACGCGCCATATTTGATAGCGTTGGTCGCAAGTTCGTGGAGCATCAGCGACAATGAGAGCGCTGCACGCGGCCCGAGCGTTACGTCCGGGCCATTTATCGTCACCCGCTCGGCCACGCCCAATTGTCCGATCACGCTTTCGGCAATGATCCGCATCGGCGCCGCAACCCAGCTTTGATCGACGAGAATATCGTGCGCCGCTCCCAGCGCCTGCAGCCGGTCTTTGAATGCTTCGACGGCTTCGCGTTCGGTGACATCCTTCAGTGTCTGCGATGCGACTGCCATGATCATCGCGAGCATATTCTTCAGCCGGTGTGCGAGTTCGTGATTGACGAGGCTGAGCTGCGCCCGCGCGTCGCGTGCTGCCTTGTTCGCCTGCGTCGTTTGATAGGCAGCACCGGCAAATCGCGCGAGGCTCTCGAGCAGGCGCCTGTCCTCGCTGTCGAAGCGCTTCACGTCGGAATGAATGATCGCCCACACCGTGCCAATCGGCTCGCCATCGACCCGAAAGGGCGCGAGCAGAATTTCGGCGATGCGCGGCGAACCAACCGCCGCCGCAGGGAAGTGTATTTCGACGTCGTGAAAAATCAGCGAGCTGTCCGCCTCGAGCACGATACCGCAGGGACTTGCTGATCGGGGCATGCCGCCGCCTTCGAAAGCAGCCCATGCGCCCGCGATCGCGGGCCAATAGAAATCGGCGTCGGCACCGCTATTTAACAGCAAGCTGACCCCAGCCGATTCCGCACCGCAGACGTCCAGAACTTGTTCACAAAGCCGGTGGAGCACCGTCTCCGGGTTGTGCGCAATCTCCTCCGCGAGGAGCCTTAGCGCTGCATTTTCCCCACGATAGTCGGGATCGCGCGTCGCCCGGGCGTCGAGGAAGGACTCGGTGGAGGCCATGATTTCGGCAGTTGCCAGCATAAGCCTGAAATACCTAGATATCGAAGAATAAGCGGTCGTAAGCCGAAAACCCGGCTTCAGCAATCCGTCTCTATCACGGTTGCGATTGCCGGATGCGGCGGCCGCAACCGAAACATCCCATTGAATATGAAGGCACAGCGCCTATCTTCCCACTGCGGGCCGGGCCCCTCTGGCGATCCTGTGGATCGTGATGTCGGACCGCATCGAGGAATCTCGATGTGGCTCGACCTAAAGTTTCATCAGCCACTTCGGGACTTCGGTTGGATCACAACTGGGAGTCTATGTGATGACATTTCCATTTTCCGCCGCTGCATTGCGCCAGCCATTCGCCGATCGGCGTCCGTCACCCACCGGGAGAATTCAGCAATGACCGGACCCGCCGTGGGCATGCCCTGCCCTGTCTGCAAAGTGCCGCTGTCGATGAGCGACCGGCAAGGCGTAGAGATCGACTATTGCCCGCAGTGCCGTGGCGTCTGGCTTGATCGAGGCGAACTCGACAAGATTATCGAGCGTAGCGTGGCGGCCGACGCCCCGCCCCCGCCGTCGGCGCCCCCACAACAACAATATCCGCATAGTGCGCCGCAGACCTCTTGGGACCCGCGATATGGCGGACATCAAAAGGGGTATCCCAAGCGCCGCAAATCATTTCTGGAAGAGCTTTTCGACTGAAAGCCAAGGCGGAGCCGACAACCCGGCTCCGCCAATTCAGGAAAAGGTGCGGTCAACTAAACCATAGGTGACCTCGCCATCCCACTAACGTCGCCGCGATTGAACGTCCATTCGCGGATCCACGGCACCTGTGTCGCGTGAGCCGCGGTCAACTTGTCCTTGCGAAGGAAGACGGCCCCCTCGCCATAGGCTTGTGCGACGTTGGCACCCACGCCCGCTTAGGTGATCGTGGATCACTATCGCCCCCGTTCTCAACTCACCGCCGGCGAAAAGATCGCCAATCTTTATCTTCACGAGATCGCAGCCTCTCAATTTGCTGTCGATCGCAAGATCGAAATACGCCCGGTCTCGAAACCGATGCTCGCGCTCCAGATGAAAGTGCATATCTGCCGTGGTTTTTTTCAGCCGCTTTGCACCAACCTTTCGACCGGCATTCGGCCCGGTCGTGGAGGTAAATAGTCGAATTCTGACCTATCCATGATCGTTCTCCTGCGGCCAAAATGGCCAAAAGGAGAAACGCTCGGGTCAAGCCGATTGGCTGTAAGCGGACGGGCGACTTTTGGAGCAGGCCCGGAACGGTAGATGCCTGTTGCAATGTGACCGCGTCGGCGGAAAGCCTCCTCCCACTTGCGCGCCATGGCGTCACCTGCGTGTCACACCACAAGACTAACCCGCTCTCCTGATGTCAGGGCAGGAGCCAATCGATGAGCGTGATCACAGCAGATGCAGACGCTTTCGAATCGACGAGCGAACGGCCCGATCTGGACAAGGGATTGGGCGCGGCAGGCATGCTCGGCTTCGGCGCCGCGATTTTCGCGACTTTGCTCTATGTCGCCTACAGCGTTTATAGCGACGCAGCAGCGGCCGGGGTCCATGCCACGGCCTTCCTGCCCTTCATCCTGCTCTTCGTCGCGCTTTTGATCGCGCTCGGCTTCGAGTTTGTGAACGGCTTTCACGATACTGCCAACGCGGTCGCGACCGTCATATATACCAATTCGATGCCCGCAAATTATGCCGTCGTCTGGTCGGGCTTCTTCAACTTCCTTGGCGTTCTTTTGTCGTCCGGCGCAGTTGCATTCGGGATCGTGTCCCTTCTCCCGGTCGAACTGATCCTTCAGGTCGGATCGAACGCGGGTTTCGCGATGGTATTTTCGCTGCTGATCGCGGCGATCGTGTGGAATCTGGCGACCTGGTATCTTGGCATCCCGTCGTCGAGTTCGCACACGCTGATCGGATCGATCATCGGCGTCGGCATCGCCAACGCGATGCTGCATGGCAAAAGCGGCACCGCCGGGGTCGATTGGACCAAAGCGACCGAGATTGGTTACGCGCTGCTCCTGTCACCGTTGCTCGGCTTTACTGTCGCAGCCCTGCTTTTCCTTGCGATGAAAGTGCTGATCCGAAACCGCGCGCTCTATGAAGCGCCCAAGGGGAAAACGCCGCCTCCGACGTGGATCCGCGCGCTGCTGATCTTCACCTGCACCGGTGTCAGCTTCGCGCACGGATCGAACGACGGACAAAAGGGCATGGGGCTCATCATGCTCATCCTTATCGGCACCGTACCGACGGCCTATGCCCTCAACCGCGCGGTCCCGGAAAAATACGTCGCCGAATTCCAGGTCAATTCTTCGATCGCAGCAGACGCGCTCGCCGCTCATGCCGGCGGATCCGCACCGCCAGCCGACGCGCGCAAGGCTGTGACCAGCTATATCGCCGACAAGAAACTCCAGCCTTCGACGGTCCCCGCACTGGGTGCGCTGGTGACGAATATCGACCGCCAAGTCACCGGTTATGGCTCGCTCGCGAAGGTTCCCGCTGCGGCGACCGAGAATATGCGCAACGACATGTATCTCGCATCCGAAGCGATCAAACGCCTGTCGAAGGAGGAGTCGATCGCATTTTCCGACCGGGAAGCCGAGGGCCTAAAATCCTATAAGGCATCGCTCGACAGCGCGACGCGCTTCATCCCGACCTGGGTCAAGATTGCAGTCGCTTTCGCCCTCGGTCTGGGGACGATGATCGGATGGAAACGCATCGTCGTCACCGTCGGCGAAAAGATCGGCAAGACGCATCTTACCTATGCGCAGGGCGCCTCGGCCGAGTTGGTGGCGATGGGCACGATCGGCGCGGCTGATATCCTCGGCCTCCCCGTCTCGACCACCCATGTTCTTTCGTCGGGTGTCGCGGGCACCATGGCCGCCAATCGGTCGGGGCTGCAGATGTCGACGATCCGCAATCTGCTCATGGCGTGGGTGCTGACACTTCCGGTATCGATTCTGCTATCGGGCGGACTATACGCTCTTTTGTCCGCCATCTTCTAAAGGATCGTCGCCACGGCAACGAGCGGAGATTCGCCGTTTCAGGCCTTTGAGGCAATCGTGATGCAACCGGGGTTGATCTGGGGCTGCGCACGAACCGACGCGGGCACCCGGCTGATCGAGGAATGCGACGACGCGGCGGAGGCGAGCTTTCGCTGGCTCCACCTTAATCTTGCCGATCAGCGCACGCTGCGCTGGCTGGAGCGATCCGTCGAACTGCCGCGGACGATCCATGACCTGATGCTCTCGCGCGATGCGCACGCGCAGGCGGTGGTCGAGGATGGTGTCGTCGGCCTCGTGCTCCAGGATCTCGAACGCGATTTTGACGTCGCGGAGACGATGCAGATCGGCGCGCTTCACATCGCGATCACGCCCCGCCTGATGCTCACTGGCCGCTTCCACCCGCTTCGTTCCGCCGATATTGCCAAACAGCGGATCGCGGCAGGGGTCGATATTTGCGATGGCGCCGCAGCCTTGGGCCTGATGGTCGGCGCGATGGCCGATGGGCTGAGCCAGCTTGTGCGTGGACTCGCCGCTGACATCCAGACCGCCGAGGATGAATTCCTCAACGAGCGCCTCTCGCCCGACACGCGCGATCTTGTCGCGATCCGCCGCCGCGCCGCGCGCCTCCACCGGCTGATCGGCGGAATGCGCGCCGCGCTCCATCGGCTTGAGATGGATCCCGACCTGCCAGCCTTGCTCGCACCGGTGGCGGAGCATGTCGTCCAGAGGCTGCACGCACTCGACGCCGATGTCGGCGCGGTGCAGGCGCAGCTTCGTATGCTGCGCGACGAGCTCGATCTCCAGACCGCGCAACGCACGAACCAAAATCTCTATTTCCTGTCGGTGATGAGCGCGCTTCTGTTGCCCGCAACGCTGGTCACCGGCTTTTTCGGCATGAATACCGGCGGGCTGCCTTTCGCGGGCAGCATCGGCGGGACATTGTTCGCCGGCGCGCTTGCGATCGCCGCGTCGGGAGGAACCTGGCTGTTGCTGCGCCGCCGTTAGTCGCAAAGCAACCGGGCTTGCATCGATCAATAAAGCTCGGGCACGTACATTTCGGGCGGGATTTCATGGCGCGCATAATCGTCATGACGAACGCGCTCCGGAAGGACGACCTCAGGCTTCTCGACCTCGCGATAGGGTATCTGTGCCAGCAAGTGACTGATGCAGTTGAGCCGCGCCTTTTTCTTGTCGACCGCCTCAACCAGCCACCATGGTGCCTCGGCGATATGCGTTCGCTCCAGCATCTCCTCTTTCGCCCGCGTATAATCCTCCCAACGGCGACGCGATTCAACGTCCATCGGTGACAGCTTCCACTGTTTCAGCGGATCGTGGATCCGCATCTGAAAGCGAAATTGCTGTTCCTCGTCGGTGATGGAAAACCAATATTTGACGAGGATGATGCCCGATCGCACCAGCATCCGTTCGAACTCCGGAACCGAGCGAAAGAATTCCTCGCACTCATCCTCGGTGCAGAACCCCATGACCCGCTCGACCCCCGCGCGATTGTACCAGCTCCGGTCGAACAGGACGATTTCGCCCGCAGCCGGAAGATGGGGCACGTAGCGCTGAAAATACCATTGGCTGCGTTCGCGCTCGCTGGGCGCTGGCAGCGCGACGACGCGGCACACCCGTGGATTCAGCCGCTGGGTGATCCGCTTGATGGCGCCACCCTTCCCTGCTGAATCGCGCCCCTCGAACAGAACCGCGACCTTCAGCCCCTGCGTCTGGACCCAGTCTTGCAACACGACGAGTTCGTGCTGCAACCGGAACAATTCGCGGAAATAGATCCGCCGGTCGATCGCTTCCCGGTCAGGATGATCGGCGAGGTCAGCGAGCATCGTCTCAAGCCGTACCTCGTCCATTTCCATCTCAAGCTCCTCATCGAAGCTATCGGCGATTTCATCCTTGATGCGGTCGAGGTTGGTAAGGCTGCTGTCCATCATATGCTCCTGACGTCCCGCCAAATTAGGAAATCAGGATTGCGATGATGTGACAGGATCAGATAACCGGCGGCCAAATTTCCTGCCGACGTCAGATATTGCGCTTCACCAGAATTTCTTGGTGTCGAATAGCTCGTCATAGGCGTCGTCTGCACGCCGCAGCAGCTTCTTCTTTCCGGCGTCGCCCGCCAAAAGCTCGTCCGCCCCGACCTCGTCATCCCACCCGAGCCTTTTCAGAACTGCCGGCGCCGTTGCGAGATCGTTGAGAGCGCCCAGACGATCCTGAAGATCTTCGAGCGCAGCGACGAACCGCTTCTGACGCCGTTGCTCGCGCTTGCGACTGAACAATGCGGCGAAGAACTCGCTGGCATAACGGAGCTTCTTGGCGTCCTTTCGTACCTCATGCCGCGCTGCGTCGTCCGCCGCCGCGAGATTTTTGCCGCGCCGTTTGATCCGGCGTCGGAAGCGCGACAAGGCATCTGCAGCGAATATCTTGGCCGGCTGCGCGCCGTCGACGTCGCCGCCCTCGCTGTCGTTCCAGTGTCCCTGCGATACGAAATGAGCAACATCGAGCATGATGACCCGCGCACGCTGCCCCGCCAATGTTCCGAACAAATCGTCGTAGTCCTGGTCGCGGGCGGATGCGATGCGGTCGCGCAGCGGCCCGGGTGACGCCCTGCCCAACAGCACATCGAGGTCGCGCGCATTTCCGAGTATCGACGCCAGCCATTTCAATTCGTCGCGAAGGGCCGCGCCATCATCGCCGATCATCGGCCTGAAGATCGAGAAGGCCGATCGCATCCGGCGAACCGCGACGCGCGCCTGATGTAATGCGTGCGGGTCGCGGTTTTTGACGAGCAGTGCCTCGTTCAGACGGAACTGGCGGATGCAGGCGTGAATGGCGCGCTTGAAGGCATCGGACAGCCGGACGTCGACGTTCAACGCTAAAGGCTCAGCCTTGATGGAGGCGGGCTCAGGCGCGTCGAGCCGGTACCCGCGTTCGGACTTGGTGAGGACGCCGAGATGCACCGGAACAACCGCATCGATCTTGCGCGCAAGATTAAACAGGGCGGAAGGATCGCCGTGGATCAGTTCGAGCTCGATCTCGCAGATCGGCTCGGACCGGTCGCCCGAAACGGCCTCGCCGCGATCGAGTACGACTTCGATTTTCGTCCCCTCCTCGACGACGGTCCATTTGCGGCGTTCGACCTTGACCTGGAACAGCGGGGCGACCGCGGCAGCTTCGGCTCCCAGAACCGTTGGCAACGGGGTGGTATGGTCGAGCACCGGGACATCGCCATCGACCGCCCGCTCCCATTCGGTTCGAACGAACAGCCCCGCCGCGGCGGGACCATCAGCCTTGATCGTCTGGATCCGCGTTTTCCCCGATCGGCGGATGCGAAGCGAGTATCCAGCCTTTGCGACCGCATGGGCGCTGGTGTCGAAGTAGATCGAGACAAGCTTTGCAACCTTGGCGTCATTGGCGAACAGCTCGGATTTGATAAGGCGATCGGCGTCCGCGGGCGAGACTTCGAGCTTCAGTTCGATTTCGTCGGTCATCATTTGGGATCCATGCAAAATGATCGGGGCGCATGACAGCTATGCCGTAAGGGCGTGAACATTTCTTCCCGCCGATCATAATGCACAAGAGCCAACAAGAACATGGCGGCCGCGCAAGCCCGCCAACGGATTGGAGAAGGCGGCTTTGAGCGTTGCGATGTCAGGAGCGCAGCATCCCTTTCAGCGCCTCGACAAGCAAATCCATATCGCGCGCCATGTTGAACAGCGCTGGGGTGATCCGAACGCAAGCCCCCGCAGCGGGTCCGCTGCGCTGCACCGAAAAGATCCGATATTCGTCGAGCAGCCGCTTTGCGGTGGCAATATTGTCGGCTTCGCTGGTGCGGCCCGAAAAGCGGAAAGACGTGATACCGCCGTGCAAACGGGGGTCTTTCGGCGTCAGGATTTCGATTCCGTCGGTTCCGCGGAGCGCCTCGGCCCAGCGGTCGCGCAAATAGCGGAGTCGACCTGCACGCGCCGCGCCGCCGATAGCATCCTGAAAATCAAGCGCTGCGGGGACCGTGAGCTGCGCCGCGAAATCGACCGTCCCCGTATGCACGCGCGCCTGGGCGTTGGCGGCGAATGGCGGCGAATTGGCGATATCGGGATCGATCAGATCGACCTTCGTCTTGCGGATATAGAGCGCCCCAACGCCCAGCGGAGCGCCGATCCATTTGTGCAGGTTGAGCCCGACGAAATCGGCATCGAGATCGGGCAGCGCGAAATCGAGCTGCCCCCAGCTATGCGCCGCGTCGACGATCGCATCGACCCCGCGTGCGCGCGCCATCGCGACGATTTCGCGCACGGGCACGACGAGCCCCGTCCGGTGGCTGAGATGCGTGAGCAGGATAAGGCGGATGCGCGGATTGGCCTTGAGCGCTGCCTCGTAGCAGTCGATCAGCCCTTGGTGCGTCGCGGGCTCGGGAAGCGCGATACGGACGATGTCGACCCCGCGGCTGTGTTTCAGTGAGTCACAGCACGCCTGCATGCTGTCATAATCGAGATCGGCATAAAGCACTGCGTCTACGGGACGCAGCCGGTTATAGCCTCCGATCAACGCCTTGAGGGCCTCGGTCGCATTGCGCGTGAAGGCGATTTCCTCGGCAGCGACGCCGAGCTTCGCCGCGACGCGGGCGCGCACCGCGAGCAGGTCGGGAAACAGCCCGCGGCGAGCATAATAGCTGGTCGCGCGATTGACCCGCCGTACGGCGGCCTCATATTGCGCCAGCACCGGCCGCGCCATCATCCCCCAATTGCCATTCTCAAGCTGGATGATGTCGTCGATCACGTCATATTGCGCGGCAATACCCGCCCAATGAGGTTCGTCATCGGGCCGCCCGCCGGGCGGCAGCGGCGCAGCTTCGAGCTGCCCCGCCACCGGCATCGCCGCGGCCGCCATCAATATCTGCCGCCGGTTTAACTCCATTGCCTCTTCCTTCGGGTCAGAAGGTGATGCCGAGGCGAACATAATATTGGCCGCCGTCGGTGTCATAGGGCGCATTACGCGAATAGATGAGCCCGCGCACCGCCTGGTTCGTCGCTTCGTCGGGGTATTTGTCGAAGATATTCTCGGCGCCTGCACGGATCGACAGATGATCGTTCAGTTGAACGCTGGCGGACAAATCGAACAGCACCGTCGATCCGAAACGCTGGAAGATCTCACCCGTCGCATTGCCGCTGACGTCGGTCCAAGCACCATAATAACGCGCGCGGCCCTGAATGCCGAAGCGCCCAAGCGTATAGCCCAGCGACGCGGTGCCATTGTGCTTCGGCAAGCGGTCTTCGAACAAGACCCGCTGCGTTTCATTCCCGATCGCTGCCGTCGTGCCGCTCGTCACCTTGGTCTGGTTATAGTTATACGCGAGGCTGATATCGGCCTTTCCGGGGCCGACATCGCGCGCATAGGCCAGCACGACGTCAATGCCGCGCGTGCGCGTATCGAAATCATTGGTGAAGTAGGTGACAGCCGTGAAGCGCTGCGGATTGGGAAGGTTCGCCGGTACCGCGAAGGTCGCCGACTGTCCGAACCGGTCGCGCAATTTGATCTGATACAAATCGACGCTGGCGGTCAGACCGAAATCCGACTGGAAGGTCAGACCAGCGGTCATCGTACGCGATTTTTCCGGCGTCAGCGGCTTGGCGCCCAGCGCAATCGCGATCGGATCATTGGGCGACAATCGACCGGTGTTGAAGATCTGCAGCGTGCGCGTGTCGAGCCCCTGACTCGTGGTGAGCGCATTGAGCTGCGCTGGGGTCGGCGCCCGAAATCCGGTCGAATAGGTGCCGCGCAGCGCGACGCCGCGGACGGGCTCCAACCGCGCCGACAGCTTGTAATTGAACGTATTACCAAAGGCCGAGAAGTCCTCGTACCGGCCCGCCGCGCCCAGTGTCAGCATCTCGATCGGCTGAACCTCGACATCGACATAGCCCGCATAGCTCGTCTGCGACCATTCGCCCGCGCTCAAGGGATTGAACCCCGGAAAGCCGTTGCTGTTCGGGGCCAGCCCGGTCGCCGCGCCTGCGCCGATTGCATAGGAAGCGGGATCACCGGCGCGAATGGCATAGGTTTCCTTGCGACGTTCGGCGCCGAAGGCGATATTCGCGGGCTCGCCGGTGCCGAGCGGAAGACGGTAGACGAAATCGGCGTTCAGGTTGAACTCGCTCTGACGCAGGCGCCCAAGGTAGAAGCTGGTCGGGCTGGCCGGACCGAGCGACGCGTTGAGCGATTCATCGAGACTATAGTTGATGCGGCTGCGCCCCGTGGACGCGCTGAGGTCATAGGTGAACTGATCGCCGAGTTCGCCGCGCAATCCGCCCGCGGTCTGGAAATCGTCATAGTCGGTGCCAAAACGCGGGGTGAAACCGGCGGGATAGAGGCTCGTGAAGCTGAAGCCCGGAAAGGCCGCGCTTGGATTATAGACGTTCGCGGTGCCCGCTGGATTGCGCCAGTTGAAATCGGTAACGCCCTCGCCGCTCGCCACTGTGCCAAAAGCATAGAGGGTGGCGCCATCGGCAATTTCATAGTCGGCGTTCACTGAGCCCCGCACCGAACGCAGATCGGGCTGGCCCCAGCGTTGCACCGGATTGGGGACGTTGAGACCCGGGTTCGCAGCCTGAAAAGCGGCGGCATCGGGGCGCTGCCGCGTGCGCGAGGTCGCGTCGGCCTTCGAAAATTCGCCGGTGAAGACCAAAACGCCGCGATCCCCAAGCGCGACACCGCCCTGCCCGCCGGTCTGGTAGCTTTCACCATCGCCTTCATAATAGCTCGAATATTGGCCGAAGGCGGTCATCCCCGGCTGATCGTCGAGGATGATGTTGATAACGCCCGCGATCGCGTCCGAACCATATTGCGCCGAAGCGCCATCGCGCAGCACTTCGATCCGCTTGATTGCAAGGTTCGGGATCGTCGCCAGATCGGCCGCCTGCGCGCCGCGCGTGCCGAGCAACGCCGAGCGGTGGTAGCGCTTGCCGTTGACGAGAACGAGCGTCTGGTCGGGCGACAGGCCGCGCAGCGTCGCGGGACGGACGAAAGCCTGACCGTCGGCGGCCGGCAGACGCTGCACGTTGAACGAGGGCAAAAGCTGAGCGAGCGTATCCGAAAGATCGTTGGAGACGCTGTTGTCGATCGCCCGGCCCGACAGGACGTCGATCGGCGCCAACGTGTCGAACTGAGTGCGCCGCGCGTCGCGGGTACCGGTGACGATAATCGTCTCGCCTTCGCCAAAATCGGCACCATCGGCGCTCGCCGGAATCATCTCATTGGCTGCGGCTGCTGAGGGCGCGACGAATTGCAGCGCGACAAGCGCGCAAGCGGTAAAGCTCTTCATAAATGCTCCTGGGACGCGAAGGGGGAGAGTTATTTTCTGGTTCGACCGCGCCCTAGAAATTCTGTGTGACAATCATGCGTCGGTCACGAGCAAAGATACGAAACGCGGTGGAACCGCGCGACTATCCCAAAGAACCTTGATCGCGCCGACGCGTCCGCACAATTGGTCGACCGCCGACGCGCCCACCCTCTTTATCCCGGATGACGATCAAGGCCGGGCGCGGCGGGCAATCGTCTGTAAAATCGGGCCAACGGGTTGAGACATTGTCCACACTCTCGGCACGTTCGGCCGGTTGCTGGATGCACCGACACCCCCGAACGCCGTTCGCTGAGCGCTTTGGCCTGCGCAGCTCGCTGCGCGGTTGCGACGATGGGCGCCGCCGCTATCATCCAGCATCACATCATGGCGTACCGCCTAACCCCCGACTTTCACGCTCCCGCGTTGCGGCGGAAAACTCAGATAGTCGACGATCACTGTATAATTGCCCGCAGGCAGATTTCCGAAGCGGTAGACCCCTGGTCTCAGATCTGATCATCCGAGGCATGCTGCAAACCACCGGCTAGAGTGTAATCAGACAGCGGCATGCGGCCGTCATTCAGGTCTCACGGGGTCGCGCATCTGATCCTACAATGTCTGCCCATCGTCGATCGTGAAGATTGAACCGGTCACTTCAGCCCTCGCATCGGAAACGAGATAAAGAATCATCGGATCGAGCGCGAAAGCGGTCATGGCGCTGTGGCGCGGGAAGTCGGCGAGGAGCTTCTTCCCGATCAGAAGGTCCCACATGTCGTCGTTTATCTCGGTCACTATATAGCCGGGGGCGATGACATTGACGCCCTTAGCTGCCCAGTCCTTCGCAAGCGCACGCATCTGGTTGACCGCCGCCTTGGTCGCGGCATAGCCCACCGAGCCGGACGGGACCCAGCTTCCCGTCACCGAGGGAGATGAGTGGTGCACCCGACATGAATATGGTGGGCACTCAAATCATTGGGAAATTTCGGTCCAGCTGAGTCAATGATGGGGCTTTGAACCCGACTCACAAGTTCCGCGCGCCTACGATCGTTAAATGTGTACCACGTCCTGTGTCGCCGATGGCTCCGAGTATGCGACCCGATAGTTTCAGTAGATATTACGTGTTGCACTGCAGCATCACTTTCAACCTATTCGACCAACAGACGTCTATTTTTGTGGCGACTTGCTCAGACCGCGTTATGGCCCGCGACGCGACCCGATGGAGGTGCTCCTTCATCACAAACCTGGCGGCCTTTTAGGCCGCCTTTTTTGTATTTCGGCTCTGCGCCTCATCTAAGCCGTTCGGATCGTCCGCGCCCGTCACCTGGAGCGGACAAAATATGCGCCAAATCGGATCAAATAACTGATCACGATAGCGGAGCTTTAATACGGCGCTAATGGGTTCGGAATATCAGCCGCCGACAGTTTTTGTCGGGGGACGAACAATGAAGCGGGTAGTATTTGTAATCGCGTTGCTTGGAATATCGACGAGCATCGCTCAAGGCGCCATGGCAAAAGAGAAATTTCTCATTCAGCCAGTTCAGGTCGGGAATGAGACCGTCCGCTATAATCAGGGCGTCGCGACGGTTGAGCTTTTCAATCGACAAGGCTCAGTCCAGATCCAGCCCATGCCGGTCGATCACGGAAGTCTGGCCTTCTTCGTCGGCGTTTACAACGCCGGCCAGCTACCCGCCAATATCGACATCACCAATTTCTCTATCGACGCCAGTGGGCAGCCTCTCGCCGTCTTTTCGCGACAAGACCTCGAGAAGAAGGCGAAGAACCGTGCGATGTGGACGCAGATCGGCATCGCCGCGCTCGGCGGCCTCGCGGCAGCGGGCGCTGCCAGCCAGCGTGACACCTATCACAGCAGTTTCTACACGCCGCGCGGATCCTATCATGGATTTTACAGTGCCCCGAGCGCCTACGGGCAAATCCAGGCGGCCGCCATCACTGCCGGAACGGGCTACGCGATCTACAATGTCCAGCAGCGTCTCGATCAAACGCGCCGTGAACTGGCCGACAGTGTCGTGCAGCTTTCAACGATCGATCCCGACCGGAGCTATGGCGGCAAGATCGTGCTGGCGAAAATCAAGGACAAGGCGCTTCCCAAGATCGTGACGATCAATCTCGACTGGAACGGCGAGCGCTACCCCTTTTCTTTTCGGCTGGTGAAACCGGGAACGCCAGCTCCGATCTATACCAACCTTGCTCCCGTTGCACAGGAACTGCCTGTTGATGGGGTATCTGACAGCGCCGGGAGTGCGGGAGCGGTCGTCGAAACGGGCTTGGCAACATCGGCGGCAGGGACAAGCGCGCCGATACAGATTTCACCGGTGGATCTCGATGCGGAATTGGCAAGCGCCGCGCGAACCATGAAAACCCCGATGGCATTTATGGAGAAAACGACTGTCTCCAAAGTCCGGGCCGACGGAAACAGCCTCGTCATGACCGCCCTGGTGGATCAGAAGGGCGCCACCGTGACGGAGAACGGCCGGCGACAGATCATCCGCAGGATTTGCGAGACAAATCCGACGCTTCTCAAGGCGGGGGCGGCAGTCCGTATCGATTTGTTCGAAGGGGTAAACACACGCGGCCCGGCATTCGATACGGTGGCGGCGACACGCAAAGATTGCTCGATCTGACTTGGCCGCTCGTAAGACCATGCGAAAAATGATCTTCTTCATCGCGGCCCTGTTGCCCTTGGCAGCCGGAGCCCACCCTGGCGGACTCGCAGCGGATGGTTGTCACAATGATCGGAAAAACGGCGGCCGCCATTGCCACCGGTCTCCAGGGCAAAGTGCTCCGCCCGCTGAGCGCCCCCAGCGTTTATCAGGAGGGAGCGCCTATTACGCTAATTGTTCGGCCGCCCGCGCCGCTGGCGCAGCGCCCGTCAGACGTGGCGATCCGGGCTATGCCCGACATCTTGATCGCGACAGTGATGGGGTGGGTTGCGAGTAATAGTATCGACGTAGTCGAAGGCGAGCGGCCGCTTTTGCGACTTGGCTGCAAAAAGTTGACGTTACGCTCTCGGCCAGATTCGTCCATTCCGTGCCCATCTTATTTTGTAAGATGATTTGAAAGATGTCCGGAATCCGCCGTTTCTAGAGAATGGCGCCTCCAACATAGATGCCATCGCGCTCGAATCATTGAGGAATCCCGCGATGAAGCAACGCGTTGTTCGCAACTCTATCATCGCGGCGCGTTGCGCGCCCTCGACTGCAGGGGCGGCGAGTCTGGCAGACATGGCGGCTCCGCCGACATTGAAATGGAAATGAAGATGCAGGTTAGCTCTGCTGGAAGGATGAAAGACATCTGAAGGAGGGCTGCCGCCCAGAGCCCCGGCAACCGGGCTCATGACGATGAGCAATTCCTATGCAATTTACGACAATAGCCGACCCCCTAAATCCCACCGACAGGCCGAGTGAAGCGACAATGCTTCACACAGTCCTGAAGGGAAGTGTTCCGCTCCCCGCGGTGACGCGGGCCGACCGCAAGATCATGCACCATGTGGCAACGCTCATGCATAGTTCGACCAGCAGCGGCAATGGATTGGCAGCAGCCCTGCTGCCGGGCAGTCTTTTCCTAAAGACGCCAGCCGTCATTGTCCATGCGGCCGCAAGCCAGTCGCCGCTGTTCCTTGGCGAGGCGGAGGTGGTCGCCATCGCGATGGGTTGCCCTGTCCTGTTGCTGCGGCGGTCGGCCGACGGATCGGGTCCCAACCTGACGGTCGATGTCGCCCTGCCCAGCCCTACCGACCTGAGCTGGCTCCTCGACTATCGCCTTTTCCGGACGCTCGCCGGCGACAGCTGGTTGGTGCGTCCCGGTAGCGGGCCGTCGATCCACCTGATGCGTCATGGACTGTTCCTGTTCGAGCATGCGCCTTACTCGGACCACTGGGACTGCGATGCCGGATTGGACCGGGCGAGCGCGCACCTGGCTTCGCACCGGATCGGAGGCTGGTCATGGTGATGAAAAAGATCCCTGCCCTCGGCAATCTCGATTTCGTGCCCATACCCGGCGGCGACGATCCGAACTTTATCTTCGGTGTCGTGCGCCGGCAGATCAAGGACGGTCCCATTCAGACCGTCCCGGCCTCGGTGATCAGGCGCCTTTGCCCCGGGCGGAAGGTCGACGTTGCCGCGCCCTGGGTGCCCAGCTGCTATCGCTGGGATGTACTGTTGCCACCGCTCGCGAGTGACGAATTCCTCGACCCGAAACGCCTCTGCGAAAAATATGAAGAGCAGGCGTGCAACAAGCTTAAAGACCTCCTCGTGATGATCACGCTTCGCTTCCCCTACCCAGACCGCCTGCATCGGACCTGGGAGGATGTTCGGGAATTTGCACGCGACCGCTTGTGCCGGGAGCGCAACGTCGCCGTGATCGCGGCGATGCATCTGCCGGTTGAGGTCGGCTCGACTAATCCACCGCATGTCCATCTAATGGCGATGGCCCGCGAGCTCCAATGCTTCGGCTTCGGTCCCTTTGTACGCCCTTTTTCTGCCGATGCGGGCAAGGCGATGATCGCCGCCGAATGGGCAGATTGGCAGAAGCGGCGACCCGGTACCGACGCTGCCAGCGGATAAACGGACACCGGCAACGCCGACGCTCCGGACTTGGCCGGAGTTTCCCCTCACATAAGAAGAACCAGCTTTGGCTGGAACGAACAAATGAAAGCAGCGGCCGCCCAGCCGGAGCCGCTGCCAGGAATGGATTGACGATGAAAAAATACATGACTGAGAAAGACCGAGCCATCGAGGCCGAAACCTTGGGGTTCGCGCGTATGGTCGCCCACATCGCGGGTCTGGAGCCTGATACCGGGCTGCCGATCCTGCCTCCGCAATTCGAGCAATTTCTGATCGCGCCGGAGGCGCAGGTGATCATCGTGCCCGCGACCCTAGCGAACGGACACAACCACCGGAAAGTCGAGGATGCGATGCGCATGTCCCAGTGCGATGCCATCATGGTCCAGATCGTCCCGCAGGTCGGCGGGCAGAGGAAGGTCATGTTCGAAATTGGGCGCGATGGCCTCGTCCCGGTCTGGTTCTCCGAATATTCCTTCCGTATCGTCGATGGCGATCTCTTTTTCCTGCCCGGCGTCGACCCGACAAGAGCCCCACTCTTCAAATTGACAAAGAAAGGTTTGATGTCCTCGAATGCTTTCGACGGGATGCGCTTCGATGGATATTGATGCGACCTATACCGCGCTTCTCGCAGCAGGCGTTCGCAGCTTCTTTCGATTGGCCGAGGAATGGCAATTGAGCGAGGCTGAGCAGATCATCCTACTTGGCTTACCGCCGAACTTCGAACTGGACCGATGGCGGCGCGGCGACATCGTCGCAGCGAACGGAGAAACGCTCGAGCGGATTTCCTATCTTCTCGGGATTTACAACGCGATCCACACGCTTCTGCCGGTTCCCGCGCGGGCGACCAGGTGGATGCGGGCGCCCAATTCCGCTCCGATGTTCGGCGGCACAAGTGCGCTCGATCGGATGCTCAGCGGCAACATCGCAGATCTGCGGAGCGTGCGCGCCTATCTCGATGCACAGCTTGGGAAAGGCGCGACTTGGTGAAGATACCGCCGCGCCGCCGGAAAACGGCCTATTCGTCGCTGCGCCGCATCGCCATGCGGATTGGCGTGCATTTCACGGTCCGCCGATTGAACCGCGAAGAAGAAAAGCCGGTCCCGCCCGTCGATCCCGCTGCTTAAGAATAGTCCTCCTTTGGCCAGCGATCGGCGCAAATTTTGAACCCCATTCGGTCCCGGCTGCTCGTTAGAATTGGCCGGTAGCGGTCAGTCCGGTTCTCAGAGCTAAACCCTCGAAACAAGACATTCCAATCGATTTCCGATGATTTTCCAGCAGAAGCCCCTATCGATGGTTTTCGGGGGGAACGTGCGTGGAAACGACGGCGGGAAAAATC
>JAURVS010000420.1 GCA_030655355.1 Sphingopyxis sp. | reverse complement strand
AATTTTTGGGGGGTGTGGAACTGCATCCGCAGCTTTGGCCAGCGCTTTCAGGCCGACGGACTTCCTGCGGCTATCTATGCCACGGCATCGGAAAATGCGCTGTTCAATGCGCTGCGGCAAAGCGGCGGCGCCTATGTCGCGAGCAAGCATGCGGTGCTGGGGCTGATGGACATGCTGCGCAGCGAGGCACCGGCGCATATCGCGGTGGGGGTTATCATTCCGGGCTGGGTAAAATCCGATCTCACGCGCCATGCCGATGCGGCGATGGATGCGGACGCCTTTGCCGCGCGCATCGTCCCGCAGATGGAGGCGGGCGAATTCTACCTCGTCAGTCACCCCTATAATGCCGTGCGGATGGAGGAGCGCTGGACCGAAGCCTATGCGGCCTTTGCCAAATATGCCCCGCGCGCCGACGGCGATGAAGCGATGGACGTGCAGCTATTCTATGAAAAATTGCGGAGCGCAAAAGGAACGCCTTAGCGTCGGGCATCTCACGATTTCCGTGCAAAGCGGAGGCTGATGGCAAATGGCGCCTCCGGGCACACTTCTTCATCCGCTGGGCACATCGGCGGTTGAGGCGCGTAACCGGACCAGATGATAGGCTGGCGGCATGATCAATGAACAAGATGCCAGACTGGTCCAGATCGAAGAGGGAGCGATCCGCGGCAGCCTCCGCGGCTCGGTCCTATGCTTTCTCGGTATTCCCTACGCCGCTCCGCCGCAGCGCTTTGTATTGCCGCAGCCGCCGGCCCCGTGGGACGGAGTGCGCGATATGGACGATCCGGGTCCGGCGGCGCCGCACCGAATCCGGCCTTTTCCGATGGTCGATCCGACGCCGCTAGTCGGCCATGGCAGCGACGGCAGCGATGGCGATTATCTCCGCCTCAACATCTGGGCGCCGACCGATGCCAAGGCCGCGCCGGTCATGGTTTTCATCCATGGCGGCGGTTTCGTCGGGGGTTGCAAGGATGCGTCGGCCCATGACGGGACGGCTTTTGCGGAATCGGGGGCTGTCTGTGTCGCGATCAATTATCGCATGGGGATCGACGGTTTTCTGCCGGTGCCGGGCGTGCCGACCAATTTGGGGCTGCGCGACATGCTGTTCGCGCTCGCGTGGGTTCAGCGCAATATTACGGCCTTTGGCGGCGATCGCGCGAACGTGACGCTGTTCGGCGAGAGTGCGGGCGCGATGGCGATTGCCGATCTTGTGACGTCGCCGCTTGCGAAGGGGCTGTTTCAGCGCGCGATCATTCAGAGCGGGCATGGGGCGATGGTGCGCGAAATTGGGGTGGCGCAGCGGTTGGTGCGGAAGTTGGCGAAAGTGCTGCGCGTCACTCCCGATGCCGAAGGCTTTCGCGGCGTCTCACATGCCTCCGCTATGGACGCGATCGATAAATTGGCGAAGCCGTGGGCGGTCGACCTCCGCGATGCCGACGGGCGCGAACCGGTCTATGGGATCAGCCGCTTCATCCCGGTCTATGGCGACGATGTGCTTCCCGAAAAACCGATCGACGCGCTGCGCAAAGGTGCCGGTCGCGATGTGGACATCGTGATCGGTTCGAACGCCGAGGAAATGAATCTCTATTTCGTGCCGACGGGCGTCCGCAAAAAGATCGGCGGCCTGTTCGCGCGCTGGCTGCTCGGCCGCTCGCATCCGCAGGCAAAGGCGGTGCTGACGGCCTATGGTTACAAGCAGAAGGGCGTGCGGCCGGGCGAGGCGCTGACCGCCGCGATGACCGATCTCGTCTTCCGCTGGCCCGCGCGCCAATATGCCGCCGCGCATCAGGGCAAGACGTGGATGTATGAGTTCGACTGGCGCTCGCCCGCGTGCGACGGCGAACTGGGCGCGTGCCACGGGATCGAGATGCCCTTCGTGTTCAAGACGCTGCCAAGCTGCACCGGGCCGCAGGGGCTGGCGGGGATGGCTCCGCCGCAGCCGCTCGCCGATCGGATGCATGACCTTTGGGCAGGGTTTGCGCGCGAGGGAGCGATGCCCTGGCCCGAATATGGCAGCTATCCGATGGTGTATCAGATGATGCGGGGCGAGGCGCTTCACGAGCCGGCAATGCCCGCTGCCGCCTTTGTCCCGGAGTAGACCATGTATCTGGAGAGACTGCGCATCGACGGACGCACCGCCTTTGTCACCGGCGGCGCGCAGGGGATAGGCCTTGCGGCGGCGGAAGCGCTAGCCGAAGCGGGCGCCCGGGTGACGATTGCCGACCGCGACGCCGCCGCGCTCGACCGCGCGGTCGCCGGACTTGCGGCCAAGGGCTATGATGTTTTCGCCGAGAAACTCGATGTGATTGACAGTGCAGCGGTCGATGCCGCCGCCGATGCGATGCTCGCGCGCGACGGCCGGATCGACATTCTCGTCAACAATGCCGGGATCGCGCGCAGCGAGACTGCGGCCGAGGATGTGGCCGACGAGCATTGGCTGAACGTGCTCGACGTCAACCTCAACGGCAGTTTCTGGTGCGCGCGGGCGTTCGGGCGGCATATGCTGGCGGCGGGGCAGGGAAGCATCGTCAATATCGGGTCGATGTCGGGCTTCATCGTCAACCGGCCGCAGCCGCAAAGCTATTATAACGCATCGAAGGCGGCGGTGCATCAACTCACCAAGAGCCTTGCCGCCGAATGGGCGGGCCGGGGCGTGCGCGTCAATGCGGTCGCGCCAACCTATATAGCGACGCCGCTAAATGCTTTCGCCGACAAGGAGGGCGAAATGTATCGGCGCTGGATCGACGGCACGCCGCAGGGGCGCCTGGGCGAACCCGAGGAGGTGGCGTCGGTGATTCTGTTTCTTGCCTCCGATATGGCGAGTTTGATGACCGGCAGCATCGTGCTGGCGGATGGTGGGTATAGCTGCTGGTAAAGCGGGCAATGACGGAGACCCAGTTGCGACGCGGCAAAGCCAGTCTGCGGATCGGCACAATGAGCAGACCTTTCATATAGGTCGACAAGCTGTCATATAGGTTCCTACGGGTGGCTTAGACCGCCGTTTTTGGGGATGCCTGATGACAAAGTTCCGATTTGCCGCTGTTTCGACGCTCGTGCTCGCCGCCACATTGGGCGCCGCGCCGGCTTTTGCGCAGGATAGCACGGCCACGCCCGCCGCTGCCGAGACCGAAGATGATGGCGTGATCGTCGTCACCGCCCGCAAGCGCGACGAGACGCTTTCGGACGTGCCGATCGCGGTGACTGCGATCGATGGCGACACGCTGACTGCACGCGGGATCAACTCGGTGCGCGAAGCCGCGGTGCTGTCGCCCGGCCTCAACATCAACAGCGACGGGAGCGGCCGCGCGTTTGTTGCGATCCGCGGCGTCGGGGTGACGTTGGTGCAGTCGGTGCAGCCCGGCGTCGGGCTGTTCATCGACGGCATTTATCAGCCGAACACCGCCTATCTCAACAATCCGCTGCTCGACGTCGCTCGCATTGAAGTGCTGCGCGGTCCGCAGGGTACGCTTTATGGCAAGAATACGCTGGGCGGCGCGATCAATGTCATCACGCGCCAGCCGAGCGACGTGTTCGAAGTACGCGCCAATGGCAGCTATGCCGGTCCCGACAATAGCTGGCTCGTCTCGGGTGCGGTCAGCGGGCCGATCGCGGGCGACGTCCTCGGCTTTCGCATCGCGGCCTCGCACCGTCAGCAGGACGGCTTCCTGACGAACACGCTGCTCAACAAGGATGCCAACCGCTTCAACACCGATTCGATCAATGCTACGCTGCGCCTTGCGCCGTCGGAAGGCTTTTCGCTGACGGTGAAGGGCTATTATGACTGGGTCGACGGCGTCAACGTTCCTTACTCGCGCGTCAGCGGGCCGAAGGATTATCGCCGCGACGTCCAGTTCAACACGCTCAACGAAATTTCGTATAAATATCGCGGTATCAACGCACGGGCCGAGGCCGATCTTGGCGGCGGATCGAAGCTGAGCGTCATTGGCGCCTATGACATGCGCAACAGTTTTTCGCCCGACAGCGACGGCGATTTCGGTCCCGTCAACACGGTGCGGACCGTCGGCCGTGACAGCTTGCGCACGATGACGCTGGAAACGCGGCTTGACAGCGAATGGACCGACCAGATTTCGACGCTGGTCGGGGTATTCTACAGCAACGAGGCCACAAACGCGGATGTGACCGATACGATCTCGCTCGTTCACCCGGTCTTTGGTCCGATCAGCATCGTGCGTAACACGGTGTCGAAGAATGTCGCCGACACCTACGCCGCTTTCGGCACCATGTTCTGGAAACCCAATTCCGATTGGGAAGTCGCGCTGGGCCTGCGCTACGATCGTGAGAACCGGGTTTCGCGCAGTTCCATTTCGGGCACCATCCTGCCGACCGCGAAGCTCAAGTCGAGCGAATGGCAGCCGAAGCTGACCGTTTCGCGCAAATGGACCCCCGACCTGATGACCTATGTGTCGGTCGCGCGCGGCTATCGCGGCGGCGGTTTCAATGCGCCGACCGCGCCGACGCGGACGTATAACGGGGACTCGGCGTGGACTTATGAGGCGGGCGCGAAATATGCGACGTCGGGGCTGATGCTTTCGGGCGCGGTTTTCTACAATGATTACAAGAATTACATCGGTTTGAACTCGATCGCTCCCGCAGCGGGCGGCGGCCTCGTGACCGTCGATCTCAATAGCGGCGACGTAGAAAGCTATGGCGTCGAACTCGAAGCGATGGTGCGCCCGGTCCGCAACTGGACGCTGCGCGGCGGCTTTACCTATATGCATGCGCGGATCACCGACGACAGCGCCTATGTCGGAACGACCGGGCGGCAGCTTTCGTCGGACCGCCTGACCTTCCAGCCCGACTGGCTCGCGAATATCTCGACTGATTACCGGATCGAAATGGGCGGCGACGATGAAGTCGTGCTGAGCGCGGGGCTGTTCGGCAAGGGCAAGCGCCTTGCCGCGACGCTCAACGAAACGACTCCAACGATCCTCGACAGCTATTGGCTGACCAACGCGTCGATTGCCTATCGCACCGGTCCGGTCGAAGTGGCGCTGTTCGCGAACAACATCTTCAACACCGAATATTTCGAAAGCTATATCGAAAAGACGACGCTGTTGCTTGCGGGCCTGCCGGCCTCCGACCTCGGCATCACCGGCGACCGCCGCCGTTACGGCGTGCGCGCAAGCCTGAAGTTCTGACCGTGGCGGGAACGGCGCATTCGGGGGAACGCAAGCCGCTCCCCGCCGGTCTGGTGGC
>JAURVS010000418.1 GCA_030655355.1 Sphingopyxis sp. | reverse complement strand
CGGCAATCACGGGGTCCGCATTGTGCCTTCAGCGTGCAACTTCCTGCTCGTGCTGTTCGAGGGTGCGGTGTCAGCCGAGACGGTGAACGAGCGCCTGATGGATGCGGGCTATATCGTGCGCTGGTTGCCGGGGCAGGGATTGCCCAACGCGCTGCGCATGACGATCGGTACCGAAGACGAGACACGCGGGCTGGCGGCAGCGATCCGCGCCGCGCTGAACGGCTGATGGCGTTCGCGCGCGTCGCGATTGTCGGACTGGGCCTGATCGGCTCGTCGATTGCGCGCGCGATTGGCGAGCGGTTACCGCAGGTCATCGTGACCGGCCATGACGCCAGCGATACCGTACGTGCGACTGCGCGTAATCTCGGGCTTTGCAACGCGATTGCCGACGACCCGGTCGCCGCCGTGGCCGACGCCGATTTGGTGATTCTGGCGGTTCCGGTGGGACGCATGGCCGATGCGGCTGCTGCGATCACGCCCGGATTGAAGGCCGCCGCGATCATTTCGGACGTGGGCTCGTCGAAAGCAGGCGTCGCCGAGGCGCTGGCCAGAGTGTTGCCCCACCATGTTGTCATTCCCGCGCATCCCGTTGCTGGGACGGAGAATAGCGGTCCGGCGGCGGGCTTTGCGACTTTGTTCGACGGGCGATGGTGCATAGTGACTCCCGGTCCCGACGCGCCAGCCGATGCCGTTAAGGCGGTCTCTGATTTTTGGGAAGCGCTGGGCGCCAAGGTCGACATCATGGATGCCGCGCACCACGATATGGTCCTCGCGGTAACGAGCCACCTGCCGCATCTTATCGCCTATACGATCGTCGGCACCGCGAGCGAACTCGAAGAAGTCACTGAGAGCGAAGTGATCAAATATTCGGCGGGCGGTTTCCGCGATTTCACGCGTATTGCCGCGAGCGACCCGGTGATGTGGCGCGACGTCTTTCTGGCGAACAAGGACGCCGTGCTGGCGACGCTGCAGCGGTTCAACGAAGATCTGACCGTCCTGCAACAGGCGATCCGCCGCGGCGATGCCGACAAGCTCGAAGACTGGTTTACGCGCACCCGCGCGATCCGCCGCTCGATCATTGCCGAAGGGCAGGATGACGCGGCGCCCGATTTCGGGCGGAAGCATTAAGTCCGAGCACGATTTCCGCTGGTGTCGAGCGAACGGAATTAAGAGCTTGGCGCGCCCACCGACAAAGCCTCGGGCGGGTTCAGCGCATTGATCGCGACGCGTACGCGTTCCTCGGCTTCTTCGCGCGGGAGGCCCGCAGGAATCGTTTCGCCGACTTTATAGGTGATCGTACCGGGCCATTTGACCCAGCGACGCGGCGGAAAGGCAAGGCCGCTGTTCACCGCAACGGGGATGACCGGCACGCCGAGCAGACGATACATGCCCGCAAAGCCCGGGCGCAGCCCCGGTGCCTCACCATGCGGAACGCGCGTGCCCTCGGCGAACAGGACGAGCGGACGCCCCGCGGCGAGCGCGGCCTTGGCGGCGCCGAGCATCGCGCGCATCGCCTTGCCGCCGCCATCGCGGTCGACCGGGATCAACCCGTAAAAGCGCGCCGCTTGGCCCCAGACGGGGATCGAGAATAATTCTTCCTTCGCGAACACCGCGGGATGCTTGAACAACATCGGCTGCTCGACGGTTTCGAACGCCGATTCATGCTTGAAGACATATAGGACCGGAATGTCAGGCATTTCGCCTTCGACGATGATCGTTTGGCCGAGCAGGAAGCGACAGAAGATCCGGTGCGCCTGTGCCCAGATGCGGACGAAGAAGATCGTGCCGCGATGCGAAATGGGCAGAGCGATCACGCCGCCGATCGACGAGATGCTGCTCATCACGAAAAAGGCGACCCAGAAGAGGATCGAGCGTAACAGGGCGATAGCGTATCTCACAGCCCGAGCAGTCCGCCCGCCAGTCCGGCCAGATATTTATGATATTCGCGAAACAGCGTCGCGAAATTGGGCTGGCTGCGCACCGCGTCGGGGACGATCGTCACCTTGTCGCCGATCGCGCGGCCAATTTCATATTCGGCGCGGCGCATGTGCCAGTCGGTGGTGATCAGCCGGATGCTCTTATAGTTGCGCCGCGCAACCCAGGTCGCGACCTCGGTGGCGTTCGAGCGCGTATCCTCGGCCTCGAACCCCAATGCTATGCAGCAATCGAACAAGGTCATCGGCCGTTTATACGTCACCGCGAGCTCGCGCGGTTTGACCTCGCGCGCGACGCCGCTGATCAGCAGGCGCTTGGCATCGCCCGCCTCGAGCCGCACAAGCGCGCGGTCGATGCGCCCGGGGCCGCCCGTCAGCACGACGATGGCGTCGGTCTTTTGCGCGTCAGCGGGCAGGGGCAGCAGCAATGCGAACCAAGCAAAGCCCAGCACCCATGCAAGAAATATAAGAGAAATCAAGCGCTTGATCATAGAATCTTCTTGAGCGCGGCGAGCAATGTCTGGCGCGCGGTAAGGGCTGCAAGCGCGATAGCCAATAGCGGGAGCCCCAGCAAGAGCGCCCATCCAGCGGGGCCGAACGACGCGGTTGCGGCAAGCCCCGAGGTGACGCCCGACCATTGCCAGCCGATGAGCAACAGGATCGCCGCCGCGACGACGCTGCCGAGAGCGATGCCATAAGCGGTATCGATCGCGATACGGCGCTGGAACAATCGAGTGATCTGGCGATCGGTCGCGCCGATCAGGTGGAGCATTTCGATCGTCGTATAATGGGTGCCGAGCGCGGCACGCGCGGTCATGATGACAACCGCAGCACTTGCCACAGTCATCAGCAGCACGAGCCCGCCCGCGATCCACGCTAGCGAGCGGATCAGCCGTGCAACCGGGCCGAGCCATTCGGCGTGGGGGATGATCCGGGCGCCGGGGGCTTCGCGTGCAACGAGCCTTTGGAGTTCGCGCATGTGCCCCGCGCGGTTCTCGCCAACGAAGTCGATATCGACCAACGCCGGCAGCGGAAGCGATTTCAGCACCGGGTCATCGCCCTCTGCGCTTCCGAACCATTGGCCAAGCGTCGCCTGCAACTCCTCGCGCGCGACCGAGCGCGCCGACAGGACGAAAGGCTGCGCTGCAGCGGCGCGGCGCAGCGCGGCGGCTTGCTCGGCCCGCGTGACCGCATTTGCGGTGACGATCTGCACTGTCACGCGGCCCGCGATCGCGTCGCCAATCGCGTTCGCCGAACGAGCGAGTCCGATCCCCGCGGCGGCGGCGAGCAAGGTCAGCATCATCAGGATCGCGATCACCCACGGCGTCGGCCCCGAGAGGCGGCGGTCGGGAAGCAGGCGGCGATGCTGGACGGGAACGCGCGGGATGATCATGGGCGGCCGATCATGTGCGGTTCGCCGGCGGATAACGCAGTGCGCCGGTCGGATCGGATAGCCGCCCTTTTTCCAGCCGCATCATCTGCGCATTCTCGATGCGGCTGATCAGGTGGATATCGTGCGTTGCGACGACGACGGTGGTGCCGAGGCGGTTCAGTGCTTCGAACAATCCCAAAAGCCGCATCGCCATTTCTGGATCGACGTTCCCCGTCGGTTCGTCGGCGATCAGCAATTGCGGGCGCGCGATCACGGCGCGAGCGATCGCGACGCGCTGTTGTTCGCCGCCCGACAGCGTCGCCGGGCGCGCTTCGGCGCGTTCGTCGAGGCCGATCCAGCTCAGCATTTCGCCCACCGGACCTGACAGATCCTCTTCGCTGACCCCGGCGATGCGCAGCGGCAAGGCAATATTGTCGCGCGCCGACAAATGCGGAATCAGCCGGAAATCCTGGAACACCACGCCGATCCGACGCCGAAAGCCGGGCAGGCGGTGGCGCGGCATCGCGACCAGATCTTCGCCGAACAAGCGGACGATGCCACGGCTCGGCCGCTGCGCGAGATAGAGCATCTTGAGCAAAGAGGTCTTGCCCGCGCCCGACGCGCCGGTGAGGAAATAGAAGCTGCCCGGCTGCAAATTGAAGCTGATGTCGCTCAGAACCTCGGCATCAGGACCATAGCGCAAGCCGACGCTGTCGAACTCGACCATCGCACCACCAGCGCGGACCGGGGAGGCGCTCGTCATGGCGTCAGCGGCGCGCATTTTCGCGCCTTGGCCGGTTCGCGGAACAGGGGAGCCTCAGCGCTCATGCCGACGCCTGTTACACGGCTGTCCACCGACGTAAAGCGGCGAGTAAGGGCCAGCGTAACACGCAGCACTTGCAACGCCGCGAATCAGCGTGTTTAGAGAAACACCATGATCCTTGCCTGCCCGTCCTGCCACACGCGCTACGTCGTACCCGATACGGCGATCGGACCGACGGGCCGTACCGTGCGCTGCGCCAATTGCCGCCATAGCTGGTTTCAGGAGCCGGCGACTATGCGCCCTGCGGAGCGTGTGCGTGCGCCGGTCGCGGTGCCGCCGGTCGATCCCGCGGTCGCCTCTGCGGCCGCAGCGAACTATTCAAATTACAGCGCTCCATCGTCGGCCGCCGAGCCAGCACCGCCGCACGGCTTCGCTAGCAGCGCCGCGACAGGGGCGCGTCTCGCCCCCTCTGCCGACGAAGCGCCGCTTCCGTTCCGACGTCCGCGGCGCAATCCGGCGAAGCGCTGGACGATTATCGCCGCGAGCGCGGCGGCCCTGATGCTCACCGCAACGGCGGGCCTCGCCTATTTCGGCTTACCAAGCTGGGCGCAGGGGATTGGCCTGCCCGGAATGGTGGCCGAACCCGATCTGGTGATCGAACTGCCGCCCAATCAGGATCATCGCGAACTTGCCGACGGAACAATCTATTTCGCCGCGTCGGGGGTGATCATCAATCCGACCGACCGCGAACAGCGCGTGCCGCCCATCCTCGCCGAACTGCGCGATGGACAGGGAACGATTGTCTATAGCTGGACGATCAAGCCGCCGGTGCGGATGTTGCCGCCGAATGAAAAAGTCAATTTCAGCGAAGCGAAGCTCGACATCCCGCGCCGCGCGACGCAATTGACCGTCAGTTGGGCGCTACCGAAGAGCTGAATTCGGCTCGCGTCAGAGCGTGAGCGAGGCGGCCAGAGACAGTAGAAAGCTCGTCAGCGTCGCGACGATGATCGGTGCAAAACTCCGCCAACCCTGATCGAGCAGCAAGTGCAGCCGCGCCTTCATCGCAGTAGCGACGACCGCGAGCAGCAGCAGCGCCTGTGCGCCTGTCGCCGCCGCATCCTGCACGGGCTTCGGGATGGTAATCAGCGAATTGACCGCGGCAATCGCGAGAAAGCCGACAATGAACCAGGGCAGGCGCAGCGGAATGCGCGCGCTGCCGCTGCCTTCTCCACTCCGCCCAAGCCATAGCGCGACGAGCATCAGCATCGGTGCGAGCAAGGCGACTCGCGTCAGCTTGACGATCGTCGCGACCTCTCCCGCCGCGGGTGAGAAGGAAAAGCCGCCGCCGATCGCCTGCGCGACGTCGTGGATCGACGCGCCGATCAGGAACCCCGCCTGCGCATCGCTGAGCCCAAGCTCGGTAGCGAGCACGGGGTAAAGCGTCATTGCCAGCGCGCTGGCGACAGTGATGCCGACGAGCGTCAGTGTGAAGCGCGCCTGATCGACGCGCTTGTCGCCAATCAGCGAATAGAGCGCGAGGGCGGCTGAGGCACCGCAGATCGCTGTCGCGCCGCCCGCGAGCAGCGCGGCGTGGCGATCCTGCGCAAACAGCCGCGCCGACGCGACGGTGACGAGAATGACCGCGAGCATGATCAGCACAAGCAAGGCGAAGGGCAAGGGGCCGAGTTCGACTAGCTGCTGCGCGGTGATCCGCGCGCCGACGAGAACGATCCCGACGCGCAGCGCGGTCTGCGACATCAGGTCGAGCCCGGCGTGGGTGCGGCGGTCCTGCGACACGAAACTGAGCGCAAGGCCGATCAGCAGTCCCATCAGCACCAAAGGCGCGGCATAATGATCGGCAAGCCACGCGGCTGCGAGCGCAGCGATGGCGGTGACGAGGATACCGGGCAGATAGTCGCGCCAGCCGCGCCGGGCGGGCGGATTCGTGTCGAGCTGCATCTCGCCATAAAGGTCGGCGGCCATCGGCCAGCTCTGTTCGGATGGTTTCACGCACGCTCCCCTGCGCGCTGCTTCGCACGCCGCCTCCGCCGCGTGCAAGCCACTTGTCGGGAATCGGCAACAACCCCATTGCTGGCACGGCGCAGCCTTGCTAGAGGCCGCGCTCTATTGGCACCCGTAGCTCAGCTGGATAGAGCGCTGCCCTCCGAAGGCAGAGGCCAGGGGTTCGAATCCCTTCGGGTGCGCCATTTCTCGTTACATTTCAATAATTTGAATGGCTACCAGCGACGGGCTTGGGAGCCTGGATTTTGTCAAGTAAGCAACCCGCTCGTGAAGCACGGC
>JAURVS010000417.1 GCA_030655355.1 Sphingopyxis sp. | reverse complement strand
AGGCCAGCGGCGCTTCTATGAGTTTTCGGACGTTGCGGTATCGAATTGCAACGCCTATTGGATCGGCCATCCCGGCGCACTCCGCGCGGCCGAGGCGTTTCGCGGCGGCGGGCAGTTCGTCAAAAAGCCGTTTCGCGTGATCCGGGCGTTCGGCTTCGTCAATCTGCTCCGCTTTCGCTTCGGTCTTGGGCCCATCCACCATATCTTCGCGCGCATTTCGCGTCATCTGAAGGTCGACATCGCCCCGCTGCTGGTGAGCAACGGGGCGACGGCAATCGACGTCGATAATGAACGCTCGCTTGGCGTGACCGAGGCGCTGATGACGCGCCTCGATATCGTCAATCCGCGACCCAGTTTCCGTGAAAGCCGGGGGGCACGCGATGTGGCAGGAAAACGACCGCTTGCGGTGATCCGGTAAAGTCGTCGGCGTTGAGGATGACCAGTTCGGTCGTCTCGTCATTCATGTCGACGACAAGCCCGATCAGCCAGCCCCCATCCTCGGCGCTGTCGGCGCTGCGCGGCACGAACACGAATTCGCCGGGGTGCCGTCCAGGTCCGAAATCATGGATCGCCGTCGTCCCGCTGTCGAGGTCATGTTTGAACACGCGGGTATCAGCCATCGCCCACTCCAAGCCTTCACCGTCGGGCATCGCGACGCTGTAAATATAACGGTAGGGAGCCGTAGTCAGACGCTCGTCATAGCGCGGGAATTCCTGCGCATGATCATGGAGCACGGTGCGAACCGTCGACCCTGCCGCAAGATCGATCGTCCAGCGTTCGAGCCGCGACTTCTCGCTGTCGGGACCGCGCTTCGAACTCGCGAACATCGTTTCGTGCGCGACGACGTCGACGATGACTTTACCCTCAGCGGTTTCATAAGCGTTGGCGGGGTGGAAGACGTAGCAGGGCTCGACGGGCACCCAGATGATCTCGTCGCCGCTGCCGTTCCTGGGGAGGAGGCCGACGCGTGCTTGGTGCGCATCGTTCCATGCGTAGGGAAAACGATAGCCGCCGAGCAGCAGCTTCATCGAGAAGGTAACGGGCAGGTCGAAGACGAGCGCGTAATTTTCGGTGATTGCGCAATCGTGGATCGATGGGCCGTCGCTGACCGCGATCGCTTCCTCGCGAATCACCTGCGCGTCCTTGTCGAGAACGACGTGCCAGACCTTGTTCGGCTCGTCGCCGCGATAGGTGATGGCGTGCGTTTCGTCGGTGCGGGGATCATAATGCGGGTGGGCGGTGTAAGAACCGACGAGTGTGCCGTCGAAGGGGTTGTGCGCGATGGTGTCCAGCTCATAGCCGAGTTCGACGGGCTTGCCGCCGGCTTCGACGATGGCGAAGGTGCGTCCTGCGAGGCCGACGACATTGGTGTTCGGGGCATCATTATTCTCGCCGCGCGGACCCGGGGGGAGTTCTTCGCCGAGCACGGCACAGGCTTCGGTGCCGCGGACCCACCGGTTGCGGTACCAGTCGGCCTTGCCGCCTTCGATACGGATGCCGTGGACCATGCCCGCGCCCGAGAACCAGTGGTAGCTGGCAGGATCGGGGGCGACCGCGGGGTTCGGGCCATTGCGGAGATAGCGACCGGTCAGGGCTGCAGGAATTTCGCCTTCGACGCGGAGCTCCTCAAGGGTGAATTCTTCGGTCATAGGCTTGTGGATGCTGGTCAGGAAGGGGTGCGCGTCGGTGGGGCGGGGGAGGCGCTTGCGGTTGAAATCGGCGACCTTGCCGATGCCTTTGACGACGGCGCCGCGGATCAGGGTTTCGACATTGCTTGCCATGATGTTGCTCCTTACGGAAGTTTGCGAAGGTGCCGCGCAACGTGGGGTTGCAACGGCGACTCGAGATGTTTACAGTGACAACATGACGAGCAAAGATAACAGTGTCAACATAAAAGGCGACGTTGCGAAGACGGTGGGCGCCTATCATCATGGCGACCTGCGCGCGGCGGTGATCGCCGCCGGGCTGAAACGGCTAGCGGAAGGCGATGGTACCGAGCTGGGGCTACGCGCGCTCGCCCGCGACGTTGGTGTTAGTGCGACAGCTTTATACCGACATTTTCCGGACAAGGAGGCGCTGCTCGACGCGCTCGCCGACGAAGGGCTGCGGCGCCTCGGCGCGTTGCAATCGCAGGCTTGGCTGAAGGCGGGCGGCGGGCACGCCGGCTTCAAGGCAACGGGTATCGCCTATGTCCGCTTTGCTTACGACGAGCCGGCGGTGTTCCGACTGAGCTTCACCCGTCAGATGACCGACCGCTGCCAACCGGGCGCCGACGGCGGCGAGGTGGGCTATAATTTGCTTCGCGCCGGGGTCGCGCAAACGATGACGCACCTTGAAGACCCCGATACCGCGGCGCTTCATGCGTGGGCGCTGGTGCATGGCCTTGCGATGCTGATTCTCGACCGGCGCATTGCTTGGGACGAGGCGATGGTGGAGCAAGTTGTGGGGCTGACTTTCGGTGGAGTTGCCTGAAGCGCGCCCCCTTATAAAATTAGCGGTTTATTTTCCCCTTTTCGGTTAATTGGGTCTTATGGCCCGGTCGCTATCTCCGAGAGTCGAGGCGGTCTTTTGGTTCCTCCTGACCGCAATGGGATATTTCCTGCTTGCGAGCGTGTCGTTGCACGCCACCAAGGGCGCCGACAATATTGCCGCGGTTTGGCCGCCCAGCGGATATTTCCTCGCAATCTTGCTGTTGATGCCGGTCAAAGGGCGCCCCGCAGCGTTCGGCGGCATGATCGCCGCCAGCCTTTTGGCCAATGTGCTTGGCGGCACGCCGTTCTGGACTTGCGTCGCTTTCACTGTGTCGAACGGCTGCGAAGCGGCGGTCGCGCTGTGGCTGATCCGCCGCCGGGAACCGCGCGAGCTTTCTTTCATGGTCCCGCGATCGGTCGCGAGCTTTTGCATCGCGGCGTTCGTCGCCAGCCTTGTCAGCGCGATGCTTGCATGGGGGCTGACCGGAAAGGGGTTCGATTTCTTCCTGTCCTGGCTGACAACGGTGTTGCTCGGCATGTTGATCGTGACCCCGCCGATCGTGATGCTTGCCCGGCTGGTCGGATCCCATGCGCTCAGCAATGCCCCGACGGCGATGAAAGCCGAGGCGACCGTGATCCTGACGATCGCGGGCCTCGTCACCGTGATGTCCTTTTCGCAGTCGCAATTTCCCGCAACCTTCCTGCCGTGCATCGCGGTTATTGCCGCTTCCTATCGCCTTGGTCCGTTTGGCGCCGCGGCGGGGATGCTGATCGTCACGATCATCGCTTCGCTGCTAACCGGACAGGGCTATGGTCCGATCGCAGCCATCGAGGGTGCGCAGAAAACCCGCGTGCTGTTCCTGCAATTCTATCTGCTGATGCTGTTGTTCACGACATTGCCGCTCGCGGCGTTGCTGATCGTGCGTCAGCGGTTGTCAAAGCGGCTCGCGCAAAGCAACCGCTGGCTGTTGCAGGCCGAAGCGGCTGCGCTCGTGGGCCATTGGCGGGTCGATCTGGTTGATTGGACGATCAACTGGTCGGACCAGACATATCGCGTTCATGGGCTGGAGCCGGGTTCCCCCGTCGATGTCGAATATAGCGTCCGGCAGTATGTCGCCGAGGATCGGGTCGTGGTTCGCAAGATATTGGCCGAAGCGGTGCGAACAGGCGAAGCGTTTCAGTTTCAGGGGCGGGTCCGTCGTGCCGATGGCGAAATTCGGTATGTGAAATCGCACGGTTCGATCGAAATGGGACGGGGCGGAAAAGCCGTCGGCATTTTCGGAACCGCGCAGGACGTGACCGAAACGGTCGAGAATGCCCGCATTTTGGAAGCTGCGCGGAGCGCCGCCGAGCGCGTTGCGAATACGGATATGCTCACCGGCCTGCCGAACCGTCGTCACACGCTGTTTTTTCTTGAAAAGGCGCTGGCCGGCGCGCGCGACAATGGCGCTCCGCTGGCGGTCGCGATTTTCGATATCGATCATTTCAAGCAGATCAACGACACGCACGGCCACGCAACGGGCGACGACGTGATCCGTCGCGTCGCCCAGCGTGCCAAGGCGGCGCTGCGCGAGGAGGATATGCTGGGCCGCATTGGTGGCGAGGAATTTGTCTGTATCCTGCAACGTGCGAGTGCGCAGGCCGCTGAAATCGTCGCCGAGCGCGTGCGCAAGGCCGTCGAAGTCGGCACGGCGGCCGAAGACGGTCGGCCCAGCGCAACGATCAGTGTCGGCCTGGCCGTCTACGATGGCGAACTAGACGTCGAGGAACTGCTGCACCGAGCCGATAAGGCGCTATATGTTGCCAAGCGCGAAGGCCGGAACCGTCTGCGCATGGCGGCCTAGCTACCTTTGAAACCAGTATCCGACAATTTCTGAGGGCTGACGTGATACGATGCGTATCTATCCAGCGATGACTGCCGAGAAGGGCCAATGGACGAACTGCGAATTTTGAAAGAAGCGAAGGAGCCGGTCGCGCTCGACGCGCTCGACGAGCAAGTTCTCGCGGCGCTGCCGGGGCGGATCCGTGAGGCGTCGGCGACGCGGCGGATGATGGCGCTTGCGGCGTTTGTGTCGCTGGGTGGCGGATTCTTTGTCGGCAGCGCTGCCGTTCATCCTGCCGTCGCTGCGAGTCCGCTTTCGCCGCTGATTCCGGCGAGCTCTTTGGCCCCTTCGACGTTGCTGGATGCGCGTTGATGACCTCATCGCGTCGCTTGCTGCTTTTTGCTCTGGTCGCTTTCGTCGCCGGACTGGCCGGTGTGCTCGCGGGCCGCTTCATCGTCGAGACGCCGCGCGCCAGTGAGACCGAGCTGCACGCATTGCTTCACAAAGAGCTTAAGCTTTCGGCGGCGCAAAAAGTGACAATCGAGGACATCGAGTCGAAGTTTGCTGCGCGCCGCGATGCGCTCGAACTTGAAATGCGGGCGGCCAATATCCGGCTTGCGCAGGCGATTGAGGCCGAGCATGGCTATGGCCCGCGCGTCACCGCCGCGATCGACGATACCCACCGTGTGATGGGCGAACTGCAGAAGGAAACGCTCCAGCATTTGTTCGCAATGCGCGTCGTTCTGGATCGCGAGCAGACCGCTATGTTCGACCAGAGCGTGTTCAAGGCGCTGACCGCCGACGCGCGGTGAGCCTTGATCTGACGCAATGCAGCGACGGCGAGCTTGCCGCGCTGGCGCTCGGGGCGCAGCAGCAGGCGTATCGGGAGCTTTTGCGGCGCTACAAGGCGTCGGTCTTTCGTCTGATCCGGAACAATATTGGCGACGCCGACGAAGCGATGGACCTGACACAGGAGACATTTGTGTCGGGGTTTGCAGCGCTTGGCCGCTACGATGCCGACCGGCCATTTCGGATATGGATTGCGCGGATCGCGCTCAACAAATGCCGCGACTGGGGGCGCCGCCGTGCAGTCCGGTCTTTCTTTGCCAAGGCCTTGCCGATCGACAGCGCATATCAGGTTGCGAGCGATTGGCCTGCTCCCGATGCGGAGGCCGCGGATCGCGCCGAACTTGCGCGCGTCCGTAGCGCCATGTCCCGGCTTGCGCCCAAATTGCGCGAGGTGCTGGTTCTTCGGGGTGTCGAGGAATTGAGTCAGGCGGAGACGGCCAAACTGCTCCAGACAAGTGAAAAGACAGTGGAGACGCGCCTCTATCGCGCCCGCGGAAAATTGAAGGCGCTGTTGGACGATATGCCGCCGCACATTGCAGATTAAGGGCATAAGGTGAGGGGTGCCGAGGCGCCCCGCGTATCACCGTAAAGACAAATCTAAATTCAGGAATTTTATGCAGATCGGCAGGCGGCGTTTTGTGAGTGGGGCATTGGGCGGCGGGACCGTGGCAGCACTGGCGCCATGGTTCCCGGCGTGGGCGCAGCCGGTTTCGTCGGGCATCGTCGCTGCGCTGCCCATGGTGACGGGTCAGGACATCAGTTTGCGGATTGCCCGCCAGACGATGCGCGTCGACGGGAAGGTCAGCCGCGCAATCGGCGTCAATGGAACGGTGCCCGCGCCGCTCATCCGCCTGAAAAAAGGGCAGACGGCGCGTTTGACGGTAATAAACGACCTCGACGAGGACAGCTCGATCCATTGGCATGGCCTGATCCTGCCATTCCAGATGGATGGCGTGCCCGGCGTCAGCTTTCCCGGCATTAAACCGCGCTCGCAGTTCATCTATGAATTTCCGGTCGTCCAGTCGGGGACCTACTGGTATCACAGCCATTCGGGGTTGCAGGAGGCGCTTGGCCATTATGGTCCGATCGTCATCGATCCCGCCGAGCCCGATCCGGTGGCCTACGACCGCGAGCATGTCGTGGTGCTCTCCGACCATAGCCCGCTGTCGCCCGAGGCGATCTTTCGCAAGCTGAAGGTCAATCCTGGCCATTTCAACATGCAGCGACAGACGCTGTCGGGGCTGCTTGCGGGAAAGGATCAGCCGCTGAAGGAGCGCGCCGCGTGGGGCGCGATGCGGATGGACCCGACCGATGTCGCCGACGTCAACGGATCGACGTATAGCTTCCTCGTCAACGGTTATGGGCCGCGCGACAATTGGACCGCGTTGTTCCACCCGGGCGAGCGCGTGCGGCTGCGCATCATCAACGCGTCGGCGATGACGATTTTCAATGTTCGCATCCCCGGCCTTCGCATGACGGTCGTGCAGGCCGATGGGCTGAATGTCGTGCCGACCGAGATCGACGAGTTCCAGATCGCCGTCGCGGAAACCTATGACGTCATCGTCACGCCGGTCGAGGAGCGTGCCTATAGTTTCGTCGCGGAAGCGAGCGACCGATCGGGGATGGCGCGCGCGACGCTGACGCCGCGCGCGGGGATGGTCGCCACGGTACCGCCGCTGCGCGAGCGGCCGCTCGCGACGATGAAGGATATGGGGATGGGCGCGATGGCTATGCCCGCCGGCGATCCGTCCTGTTCACCCGAACATGCCAAGATGGGGCATTGCACGCCCGCCGATGACGGCGGTGCAACGGCGGGCATGGACCATGGTTCGGGCACCATGCAGCACAGTATGCGCGATTTCAGCGCGGCGCCGCAGGTGAAACGCGATCCCGGCGTCCAGACGATTTCGCCGATGCCGGTCGACCGCATGGGCGAGCCGGGGCAGGGTCTTGAAGATGTGGGGCACAAGCTACTCACCTATCATGATCTGGTCGCGCTTGAGCGCAATCCCGACGTGCGCGCCGCCGAACGATCGATCGACATCCACCTCACCGGCAATATGGAGCGCTTCATGTGGTCGTTCGACGGCGTGAAGATGTCGGACCATCATGCGCCGATCCCGTTCACCGAAGGCGAGCGGGTGCGGATCAACCTGATCAATGACTCGATGATGAGCCACCCGATCCATTTGCACGGGCATTTCTTTGAACTGGTGACGGGGAAGGGCGATCGCTCGCCGCGCAAGCATACGGTGCTGGTCCAGCCCGGCGGGAAGGCGAGCTTTGATTTCACCGCCGACGCCATCGGCGACTGGGCGTTTCACTGTCATATGCTCTATCATATGCACGCGGGAATGATGCGCGTCGTCAGCGTCCGTCCGCGCGGAGACGCGGCATGAGCCGGATCGCGCTATTCCTTACCGGCATCGCGTCGATTGCCGTTGCGGTTCCTGCTGCGGGTCAGTCGATGGATCATTCGTCGCATGGCCCGGCGCCTGCACCAGCGCCGTCCGCCCCTGACGCGATGGGGCATAAGGGGCATGTCGAGGCGACACCCGACTGTCCGCCTGAACATGCGGCGATGGGGCATTGCACGCCGAAGGCACCAAAGCAGGTCATGCAGGCGCCGGGCGGAGCCAGCAGCACCGACTTGTCGCCGGGCAGTGCGCCCGCACCGGCGCCACCGCACGACTGGTATGCCGATCGCATCTGGTCAAAGGAGGCGATGGAGCCTTCGCGCCACGCGATGATGGTCGAGAATGGCGGGCAGAAGATCGGCTTCATCGGCCTGAACCTCGCCGAATATCAGGCGCGAAAGGGGCGCGACGGTTATCGCTGGGACGGTGAGGGCTGGTATGGTGGCGACATCAACCGCCTGACCGTCAAGAGCGAAGGCGAGGGCGCTGTCGGCGAAGGCATCGAGGAAACCGAGACGCAATTGCTCTATAGCCGCGCGATTGGCCCGTACTTCAACGCGCAGGCGGGCGTGCGGCAGGATTTCGGTCCCGGCCCCGACCGGACCTATGCCACGATCGGTTTCGAAGGGCTTGCGCCTTACTGGTTCGAGGTCGAGGGCGCGCTGTTCCTTTCGACGAAGGGCGATCTGCTTGGGCGGGTCGAGGGCTATTATGACCAGCGGATCACGCAGAGACTGATCCTGCAGCCGATGGCCGAGCTCAATCTGGCGGCGCAGGATGTTCGCGAAAGCGGCATTGGCGCGGGCGTGTCCGACGTCGAGCTCGGGCTTCGCCTGCGCTATGAGATCGTTCGCGAGTTCGCGCCTTATGTCGGGGTCGAATGGGCGCGCAAGGTCGGCGACACCGCGCGCTTTGCGCGGGCCGCGGGCGAGGATGCGAGCAAAGTCAGCCTGGTTGCGGGAGTGCGCGTCTGGTTCTGATCAGCCCGCCGGTTCGACGCGCAGCAGTTCGACGGTGAACAGCAAAGTGGCGCCGCCGGGGATCGGCCCCTGGCCGTCAGGGCCGTAGGCGATCTGCCAGGGGATTGCGAGTTCGACCTTGTCCCCCACGCCCATCAACGCGACGCCTTCCTGCCATCCGTCGATCACGCGATTGAGCGGGAAACTTGTCGGTTCGCCGCGGCGCACTGAGCTGTCGAACTCGCGTCCGTCGGCGAAAGTGCCGACATAGTGAACGGTGACATGATCGGTCGGGCCGGGATGCACGCCGCTGCCATCGCCCGCGATGCGGCGCCAGCGCAGTCCGGTCGGCGTCACGCGCCAGCCGTCGCCGCCGTGCCGCTGGGCGAGCGCTGCCATTTGCTGGTTGAGATAAGCGGTCGTGCCTGGAGCCGGTGTTGCCGCTGGCGGTTGTGCGCTGGCGGAGGTCGCAACCGCAATGGTCAGTGCGGCCGCTCCGAGCAGCCCGGTCCGTGATGATGTGTGCATGAAAACTCCCTCGATCGCTTTCGCTTAAGCGCATCCTGTCTGCCCTGCGCAACAGTTTATCGGAGGCGGCCTTTCGATAATGCGGACGGGCGACAGGAACTTTCGCCGAGGCGCGTCGTTTAGCTACTGTACGCAACAATCAGAGACTTGAAGCGCGATTATCTTGCGAAGCCCGTGGCTAACGGGCTTTCGAAGGTGCCTCCGCGCGTTCTGCTCTGAGCCAAAGAAGGAACTCTCGGATGTTTAAATGGGCTTTGATCTTTGCCGTGATCGCACTGGTTGCCGCGGTTCTCGGCTTTGGCGGCGTCGCTGGTGCCGCTGCCGGGATTGCCAAGATCCTGTTCTTCGTTGGTCTGGCGCTGGTCGTCCTGTTCCTGATCCTTGGATCGGCAGCCGCGAAGAAGATTACATAAAAAATTGAGCGCGGCGGGAACCATCTGGTGTCCGCCGCGTTACAGTCATCTATCCAATCGAAAGTGCCGATAGAATATGGTCCTGTCTTTGGACGGAACCTAGGGAGCCCCGCCGCAGAGATGCGACGGGGCTTACCTGTTTCCGGCCGGATTAGGTGTGCGAACGCAGCGCTCTGACGTCATGGGCTGACCCGTCCGACTTCCAAGACGAAATCCCTTCTGATGCGGATCAATCGGCCGCTTCGCTCGTTGCTCGGCTCGTAGGGAACTTCCAGTGGATGGAGAATGACATGAGCATACTCAAGAAAACGATGATCTCTTTCGCGGCGTTGTCGATGGTGACTGCACCAGTCGTGGCATCGGCAGCAAGCGGCGCGCGCGCCGCGTCGGTTGTCGACGGCCAAAGCGAACTTGAAGGCAATTCTAGCTGGATCATCGGGCTCGTCGGCCTGTTGGTGGGCATCGGGGCGATCATTCTGGTTGCCGACAAGGACGAAGACTCGCCTGTCAGCCCGTAAAATGGCGTAAGAAGTGGCTGATGGCCTGCGTCTCGGTGGAGGTGCGGGCCATCCGCTGCGCTTGCTTTATTGTGAACGACGCGGCTTTTTCGCGACATTTTGCGACAATTTTCCGCTGATCCGGCACGTCGGTGGGACAAATGACATCTAGAACGCCGTCATCGGGACCAGACCTTTCCCCCAAGAAGGTCCCATGAAGGAGTTCGTTACGTGAACAAGAAAATCACTCTTCTGACATTGGGCGCCGCGCTTCTCGCCGTGCCCGTACTTGCTGCTCCCGGCGGCGGTGCCAAGGGCGATGTCGACGCCAATGGCGTCCTGACGCGCACCGAGGCGCAGGCGCATGCCACGCAGATGTTCGCCAAGCTGGACGTCAACAAGGATGGCAAGGTTGATGCCACCGACCGTGCCGCAGAGCGTGCCGAGCGGCAGGCGCAGATGTTCGCCAGCCTCGACGCGGACGGCAATGACAGCATCAGCAAGGCTGAATGGGACAAGCATAGCGCCGATCGCGTCGCAAAGCGCGGCGAGCGCGGCGACAAGCGCGCCGATGCCGGCGAAGCCCGCGAAGGCGGCAAGCGCCACGGCATGCGCGGCGGTCATCACGGCAAGCGTGGCGGCCATCATGGCATGATGATGGGCAAGGCCGATACGAATGGCGACAAGGCGATCAGCCAGGCGGAGTTCCAGACCGCGGCGCTCGCACGCTTCGATGCGGCCGACGCCAACAAGGATGGTCAGGTGACCGCCGCTGAGCGCCAGACGCAGCGCAGCGAATGGCGTGCCAAGCGCGGCGCCGCTTCAGCCGCACCCGCCACGAAATAAGCCATTTGGCAGGGGCCGCGCAGCGCAGCGCACTGCCTTTCCCCCTCCCGGCATTGCCTTTGCCGCCGGTCCCTGCCAGCTATCGCCCATCGGCCCCCGCGGTCGGTGGGCGAACTAGCACCTATCACAACGGAACCTGCATGACCGATAGCGACACGCCCCGCATCCTGTTGATCGATGATGAGCCTTCGATCCGCGAGCCGCTGAGTGAATATCTGTCCGCTCAGGGTTTCGCCGTAACCGACGTCGCGAGCGCCGCCGAGGCGCGGTCGGTCCTGCGCGCACAGGGCGTCGATCTGGTCGTCAGCGACATCATGATGCCCGGCGAGGATGGTCTGTCGCTGACGCGCCATTTGCGCGAGACAAGTAACATTCCCGTCATTTTGCTCACCGCGCGCGCCGAAGATACCGAACGGATCGTCGGGCTGGAGATCGGCGCCGATGATTATGTCGTCAAACCTTTCAATCCCCGCGAACTGGTCGCGCGCATCCGCACCGTTCTGCGCCGCACGCAGCAGGGTGGCCGCGCGCTCGATCCGGGCGGAACCTGCTATGCTTTTGGCGATTGGGTACTGCGCGAAGTCGAGCGCGTGCTCGTCGATGGCGAGGGCAATGAGGTTGCGCTGTCGTCGGGCGAATATCATCTGCTCCACGCGTTGGTGCGCCATCCGCGGCAGGTGATGAGCCGCGACCGGCTGCTCGATCTGGTGCGCGGCCGCGAGGCCGATATCTTCGACCGCGCGATCGACAATCTGGTCAGCCGCCTGCGCAAGAAGATCGAGATCGACGCTGCGCATCCGCAACTCGTCAAGACGGTGTGGGGCGGGGGGTATACGCTCGCCTGCGAGGTCAAGCGCATGGGCCCGGCGGCGTGAAGCTGCGCCTGTGGCCCCGAAGCCTGATCGGACAGCTGGTATTCGCCATCGCGGCCATGCTGTTCGTCGCGCAGGCGGTCAATTTCGTTCTGTTGTCGCGCGGTCAGAAGCAGCAGACGCTCGCGCATGGCGGCGGCATGGCGGTCGCGCGCGTGATCGATGCGATCGAACGCGACCGGCGGGGTGATTTCCGGCGCCCCCGCGATGATCATGAAGAGCGCGAGCGGTCGCAAAAGCTCGCAATATCCGACACGCCGCCGCCAATTCCGGCGGGCGCGGTTCGGCTGCCCGACCTCGCCGCTTATGTCAGCGGTCTGCTGGACGAGACCAATATTCGAGCCGAGGCGATCGACGCCTGGGCGCTTCCCCCGCGCCAGCGGATGCGGCGCCCGGCCTTTCCCGATCGCGCCGTGATCGTCGTTGCCAAGGTCGATGGCCGCTATTTCGCCGTACGCACGCGCATCGCGGCGAGCGGCAACCGCTTGCAGGGATTTCTCGTCTGGCAGACGCTGACGCTGTATCTGTTGTTGCTGATCCCCATCATGCTGATTGCATGGCGCGCGGCGCGGCCGCTGCGCGACCTGACGCGCGCGGCGCGTGCGAGCCCAGCGCTGCGCGATGCCGAACCGCTGAAGGAAGAAGGTCCGTCCGACGTGCGCGAGCTGATCGGCGCGTTCAACGCCTATCGCAGCCGCATTTCGACGATGCTGTCGGACAAGGACCGGATGCTCGGCGCGGTCGGGCACGACTTACGCACTCCGCTCGCCAGCTTGCGCGTGCGTGTCGAACAGATCGACGACGATGTGCTGCGCGGCAAGATGATCGCGAGCATCGAGGAAATGACCGCGATGCTGACCGACATATTGGCGCTGGCGCGGTCGGGTGCGGGAACCGAAGTGCAGGAGCGCATCCCGCTGCGCGAACTGATCGGCGAACTCGCGGCCGACTATGACGAGCGCGGCAAGGATGTCGCCATTGCCGCACTGGCCGATGCCAATGTGCTGGCGCGGCCGATGCTGCTCAAGCGCGCGCTGCGCAATCTGGTCGACAATGCGCTGGCCTATGGCGTGCGCGCGCGGCTCTCGGTCGTGGTCGAAGGCGGGCAGGCGCGCATTGTCGTTTCGGACGATGGCGCGGGGCTGAGCGACGAGCAGATCCGGACACTGATCGAGCCTTTCGCGCGCGGCGAACAATCGCGCAATCGCGCCACCGGCGGCGCCGGGCTCGGTCTGTCGATTGCACGGGACGTTGCGGAGGGCGAGGGCGGCTCGCTGACGCTTGGCAATCGTAATGGGGGCGGGTTGGATGCGGTAATCGCGCTGCCGGTTCGCGGGTAGGGGCGGTAGCGTTGTCGTCGCTGGATTGGGTCGGCTTT
>JAURVS010000401.1 GCA_030655355.1 Sphingopyxis sp. | reverse complement strand
GGACCCGTGGCGATCATCGGCCTGTCGGACCTGCCCGCGACGCAGTTGATCCAGCCAGGCAGCCTTTACGAAAGCAAATATCGCCTCCGCCTGCCCGACAGCGCCAATCCCGAAGCGGTCGGCAAGGCACTCACCGCACGGTTTCCCGACGCGGGATGGGACATCACCGACAGCAGCAACGGCGCACCGGGCACGCGGCGCTTCATCGAGCGCATGGGGCAGTTCCTCTCGCTCGTCGGGCTGGCCGCGCTTGTCATCGCCGGGATCGGCGTAGGCAATGGCGTCGCAAGCTATCTCGCGGGCAAGCGCCCCGGCCTCGCAACACTGAAAGTCCTCGGCGCCGACAGCGCGACGGTGCTGCGCATCTATGGCCTGCAGATATTGGCGGTCGCGGCCGTTTCGATTCTGGCGGGATTGATCGTCGGCGCCATCGCCCCTGTCGCGATCGGCGCGATTGCGGGGGACGTGCTGCCGGTGCGTCCCGGCTTTGCGCTCTATCCACTGCCGCTGATCGTCAGCGCCGCTTATGGATTGCTGATTGCGATCGCTTTTGCGCTGCCGCCGCTTGCAGCGACGAAGCATATCCCCGCCGCGGGACTGTATCGCGCCACCGTCGATCGCGCGGCGAGGATCGACCGGCCCGCGTTGGTAGCGGTTGCCATCGCCTTTTTCGCCATCGTCGGGCTTGCGGTCGGCACCGCACGCGAGCCGTTGTTCGCGCTGGGCTTCATCGGCGCGGCGATCGGGCTGTTGCTGATCCTCGTCGGTCTTGGCTGGCTGGTGCGCCGCACGGCAAGCCGCCTGCCCCGCCCGCGCCGCCCGCTGTTCCGCCTTGCGCTTGCGAACCTGCATCGACCGGGTGCTGCGACCGGCGCGCTCGTCGTCGCGCTCGGGCTGGGGCTGACGCTGTTCGTCGCGCTCGCCGCGATCCAGACGAGCATTACTGCCGAGATTACGCGCACCGTGCCGCAGCGCGCTCCGAGCTTTTTCGTGCTCGATGTGCCGCGCGACCAGACAGCGCAATTCCGTAGCCTTGTTACCAAGGCCGCACCCGATGCTGAAATCAACATGATCCCCGCGCTACGCGGCAGCGTCACCGAATTTCGCGGCCAGCGCGTCGATGAACTGGCCGAACTGCCCGAGGGGGCGTGGGTGCTGCGCGGCGACCGCGGACTGACCTACAGCCCCGCCCTGCCGAACGGCAGCGAGCTGGTTTCGGGGCAATGGTGGGCCGCCGATTACAAGGGTCCGCCGCTGGTCAGCGTCGAAGAAGAAGTCGCAGCTTCGCTGGGGCTCAAGATCGGCGATACGCTGAGCGTCAATGTGCT
>JAURVS010000400.1 GCA_030655355.1 Sphingopyxis sp. | reverse complement strand
TCGCGCCCCACTGGCACAGCATGTCGAGGGTGATCGGCTTGGCCGAAAATTTACGAATCGAGATCGCAGTGCCGCGCAGCGACAGCGGCGGAACGATCACGTTGACGCGGCTGCCGTCCTTGAGGCGGGCGTCGGCGAGCGGCGTGGTCTGGTCGACACGGCGGCCGACGAGGTTGCAGATACGCTGCGCGATCTGGAACAGATGCTGTTCGTCACGAAACTGAATCGGCGCGATGACCAGCTGGCCCTTTTTTTCGATATAGGTCTGGTACGGGCCGTTGACCATGATGTCGCTGATGTCGGGGTCGGCGAGCAGTTCTTCGAGCGGTCCGAAGCCGAGCAACTCGTCGACGAGCACTTTCTCCAGCGCGAATTGTTCGCGGCGGTTGAGGGTGATGCGCAGCTCGGCTAGCACTTCGAGAATGATCGGGCGAAATTCTTCGGTCAGTTCGTCCTTTGACAGCGTCGCCGCGGCCTCGGGATCGACGCGTTCGAGCAGACGCGGCAGCACCTGTTCCTTGATCTTGTGGACGCTGGCTTCGAACCCTTGCGCCTTTTCAGGCTCGACCGCCTCGGCGGTCGAACGCTGATTGAGCCGCTCCATCGCCTCTTCTTCGGGCGACAGATTCGAGGGCATCTGCGGAATGTCTACGGGCGTCACGATGGCAGGGAATTGCGCGCCACCGGGCACGCCAGAACCTCCCTGCATCGGCTTGGCCACGCCAAAGGCGGGGCGGCCAGCGGTTCCGGGTCGGCGTCCGAATGCACTCATTCGTTTTGTCCTGCTTCCATCTCTCGGAGTTTCGCCGCTTTGTGCAGACGAACCCCCATCCGACACGGTGAATAAAGTGGAATCGTTGATATTGTCCTAATGCGCGCGGGCGATTGCGGCGCGGACATAAAAAAAGCCCGCATCCGGGCGGATGCGGGCTTTTGATCGCCGTGGACGGCGGAAGTGATCAGGTTGCGATATGCTCGGCGAGGACGGTCAGGCCGGTCTCGTTAACCTCGGCAAAGCCACCTTCGACCTCGATGATTTCGGGCGCGGCATTTGCGGTCGCATAGATGGTCAGCGGCCCGTTACGGAGCGTCGCCATGAAAGGGGCGTGGCCTTCGAGCACCGAAAAGTCGCCCTCGCTGCCCGGGACGGTGACCATGTAAACCTCGATCGACCGCTCGAGGCGGGCGGGGGTGACGAGTTCGAACTTCAGAGCCATCTTCTATTCCTCAAACCCCTCTCCTTTAGGGGAGGGGCAGTGAGACTTGGTTCGGCGAAGCCGAGCCTAGTCGCAGCGGGGTGGGGTGTGTCGGCCTGGCGCGACATCGCCAAACCCCACCCCAACCCCTCCCCAGAAGGGGAGGGGCTCAGGTTGTATTTACGCGTCTTCGGCGAGCTTCGCGGCCTTGGCGACCGCTTCGTCGATGCCGCCGACCATGTAGAAAGCGGCTTCGGGAAGATGGTCATATTCGCCATCGACCACGGCCTTGAACGACTTCACCGTGTCTTCGATCGCCACGAACTTGCCGGGGATGTTGGTGAAGACTTCGGCGACGTGGAACGGCTGCGACAGGAAGCGCTGGATCTTGCGCGCGCGGGCGACGACCAGCTTATCTTCTTCGCTGAGCTCGTCCATGCCGAGAATCGCGTTGATGTCCTGAAGCGACTTGTACTTCTGCAGCGTTTCCTGAACGCGGCGAGCCGTTTCATAATGCTCCCGCCCGACGATCGCGGCGGTCAGAACGCGGCTGGTCGAATCGAGCGGATCGACCGCCGGATAGATGCCGAGCTCCGAAATCGCGCGGTTGAGCGTCGTGGTCGCGTCCAAGTGAGCGAACGAGGTTGCCGGCGCCGGATCGGTAAGGTCATCTGCGGGAACGTAAATGGCCTGTACCGAGGTGATCGAACCCTTGTTGGTCGAGGTGATGCGTTCCTGCAGCGCGCCCATGTCGGTCGACAGCGTCGGCTGATAGCCCACAGCCGAAGGAATACGGCCGAGCAGAGCCGACACTTCCGAACCCGCCTGGGTGAAGCGGAAGATGTTGTCGACGAAGAAGAGCACGTCCTGGCCTTCGACATCGCGGAAATATTCGGCGATCGTCAGAACGGAAAGCGCAAAGCGAGCGCGGGCGCCCGGGGGTTCGTTCATCTGGCCGAACACCAGCGCAACCTTCGAACCTTCGGGGGTCGGGTTGCCGTTGGCGTCCTTGGCGATAACGCCGGCGTCGAGGAATTCGTGATAAAGATCGTTGCCTTCGCGGGTGCGTTCACCGACGCCCGCGAACACCGACGTACCACCATGGCCTTTGGCGATGTTGTTGATCAGTTCCTGAATAAGAACCGTCTTGCCGACGCCTGCGCCGCCGAACAGGCCGATTTTGCCGCCCTTTGCGTAAGGCGCGATCAGATCGATGACCTTGATCCCGGTGACGAGGATGCTGCTTTCGGTCGACTGGTCGACGAATTCAGGGGCCTTGGCGTGGATCGGCGCGCGGCTGGCGGCGTTGACCGGGCCCTGCTCGTCGATCGGCTCGCCAATGACGTTGAGAATGCGGCCGAGCGTCTGCGGGCCGACGGGCACCGAAATCTGCGCGCCGGTATCGGTCACGGGCTGGCCGCGGGTCAGACCGTCGGTTGCGTCCATCGCGATGGTGCGGACGGTGTTTTCACCGAGGTGCTGCGCAACTTCGAGGACGAGGCGGTTGCCGTTGTTCGACGTTTCGAGCGCGTTCAGAATCGCGGGCAGAGTGCCGGTGAACTGAACGTCGACGACCGCGCCGATGACCTGCGCGATGCGGCCCGTAGCGATGCCGGTGGTTGCAGCCTTCGGAGCAGCGGCCTTTTTCGGCGCAGCAGCTTTGGGCGCTGCGGCCTTTTTGGCGGGTGCCTTCTTTTCAGCGGGTGCGGTTGCCATTGTCTTCTTCCTCGGGTTGATCAGTTAGAGCGCTTCGGCGCCCGCTTCTTCGTGGTGCTACAGCGCTTCCGCGCCAGCGATGATTTCAATCAGTTCGGTCGTGATCGCCGCCTGACGCGTGCGGTTGTAAATGATGGTCAGCTTGTTGATCAGGTCGCCTGCGTTGCGCGTCGCATTGTCCATCGCGGTCATCGACGCACCCTGTTCGGACGCGGCATTTTCAAGGATGCCCTTAAAGATCTGGATCGTGATGTTGCGCGGCAACAGGTCGGCGAGGATTGCTTCCTCGTCGGGCTCATACTCGACCGCGGCGCCGCTCGATGCCGGAACATCGACCGGAGCGGGAACGGGGATCAACTGCTGGCCAGTCGCTTCCTGAAGCAGCGCCGAGCGGAACTTCGAATAGAAGAGATGCGCAACGTCGAACGCACCGGCTTCGTAAAGCTCCATGACCTTGGCCGAGACTTCATGCGCCTGGTCAAAGCCGATGTCGCGAATGCCGGTGGTCTCGAAATTCTCGATCACCTGACCGGGGAAGAGGCGGTTGATCACCGGACGGCCCTTGCGACCGATCAGGTAGAAAATGACCTTCTTGCCCTGAGCCTGCAGCTCGATCGCCTTGTCGCGCGCGGCCTTGACGATATTCGAGTTGAACGCGCCGGCGAGGCCGCGGTCGCTGTTGAGCACGACGAGCAGGTGCGTGTCGCTCTTGCCGGTGCCCGACAGAAGTTTCGGCGCGCTGTCCGACCCGCCGACCTTCGACGCCAGGCTGGCGACGACGCCTTCGAGACGCTCCGCATAAGGACGCGCGGCTTCGGCAGCCGCCTGCGCCTTGCGCAGCTTCGCGGCTGCGACCATTTTCTTGGCCTTGGTGATCTTCTGGGTCGATTTGACCGAGTTGATCCGCCCTTTGAGTTCTTTCAGGTTTGCCATGAAGGCCCCTATATTTCGTCATCCCGGCCGAAACCGGGAGGACGGAAACCTTTAAGCGAAAATCTTGGCGAAGGCGTCGAGCGCCGCGACAAGGCCCTTCTTGGCGTCGTCGCCAAGATCCTTGGTGTCGCGGATCGTCTTGAGCACGCCGGCGTGGTCGCTGCGCAGATAGGCGATCAGTGCCTGTTCGTAGCGCGAGACGTCGGTGGTCGCGACATTGTCGAGATAGCCGTTGGTGCC
>JAURVS010000399.1 GCA_030655355.1 Sphingopyxis sp. | reverse complement strand
GGCGCGGCATTGGCGCGCGGGAAGGTCGGCGGCCCGCCGGGCGTCGCGCCGAGGTCGAGCTTCGCCGAAAGCGAGCGGAAGCCATGTTCGTCGAGGAAGGTCTTGAGCGGTTCGGGCGGAATCGCGCCGAGCTTGAGGTCGTCGAGCCCATCGATCAGCGGCACATCGCGCTTCAATTCGACGAGGATGCGCGACAAACGCGCCATGTCGGCATGTTCGATCAGATTGTCGCGCAGCTTCGACGCCTTCATCGTCTCGGCGCCCGCAAGCGCCTTTTCGAGATCGCCATATTCGACGATCAGCTTCGTCGCGGTCTTTGGCCCGACGCCGCGCACGCCGGGGACATTGTCGACACTGTCGCCCATCAGCGCGAGCACGTCGCCGACGAGGTCCGGGGCGACGCCGAATTTCTCGTCGACCGCGTCCATCCCGAGGCGGACATTCTTCATCGTGTCGAGCATGTCGACGTGCGGACCTTCGGCAGGTTCGCGGATCAGCTGCATCAAATCCTTGTCGCTGCTGACGATCGTGACGTCCCAGCCCGCAGCGACTGCCGCCTCGGTATAGCTCGCGATCAGATCGTCGGCTTCGAACCCTTGCATCTCGATGCACGGCAGCGAAAAGGCGCGCGTTGCATCGCGGATCAGCGGGAATTGCGGGCGCAAATCTTCGGGCGGCTCGGGCCGGTTCGCCTTATACTGGTCGTAAATCTCGTTGCGGAACGACTGGCTGCTATGGTCGAGGATCACCGCAAGATGCGTCGGCCCGTCGGCGTCATGCAGATCCTTCGCGAGCTTCCACAGCATCGTCGTATACCCATAGACCGCGCCGACGGGCACGCCCTTCGGGTTCGTCAGCGGCGGCAGGCGGTGATAGGCGCGGAAGATGTAGCTGGAGCCATCGACCAGATAGAGATGATTCTTGTCCGACATGGCGCGGATGTAGCAGCGCCGAAGCGGACGGCCTAGGGTGCGGTTCCCTTTTTCGTGCCCACCGTTTTGCGGCCGCGTCGGCAGGTTTCACGGTTCGCTATCCCGTTCGAACAAGTCGGAGGGGCACCACAAACATTTGTCATTTCCGACCCATCGTCACCGCGAGCGCGACCCGGGAACCGCCGTCCCTTCGTCTGACGCCGGCAAGACAAGGCGCAGCCCGGGGTGACGAAGAGGCGCATGCCGGATTGCCGGGATGGAACGGCGGCTTTGGGGTGGGAAGCTGCCATTTATGTTGCTTCAACACTTGCGGCGGTAATACGCGAGTATGATGTAGGAGGGACCTCAGTGACCCCAGAACAAATCGAAAAAATTATTGGCCGCGATCACCGCGACGCTCTCATCGACGAGTGGGCGTCCATAGACCATACCATAGGTAACGAACTTATAGGCCCCGGCCAAGTGACGTTGACATTCCAAAACTAGGGTCAGGACCCATTGATTTGAGCAGGCCGCTGTGATTCAGGCTCACAGCGAGGAGCCTGAATGATGAGTGATTTGTATTGGCTGACGGACGAGCAGATGGCGCGTCTTCAGCCCTATTTTCCGAAGAGCCATGGCCG